>NZ_CP012328.1:0-315343 GCF_001262715.1 Spiroplasma turonicum | reverse complement strand
AAGTTACCTGGGGTTATTTCGTTTCTAAAAGATTTACCTATTTGTCCAATTCCAAAAGGTAATTTCTTTCTTAACGCTCTTTGAGTATTCTTATATTGAACAAATATACCTTGGGCTGTCTCTGGTCGTAAGTAGACCTTTGCTGAATCGTCTTCAATCGGCCCTTGAAAAGTTTTAAACATTAAATCAAATTGTCTTATATTTGTAAAATCGAAACTTTTACATTTAGGACAGCTTATTTTATTTTCTTTTATAAAACTTTCCAATTCATCATAATTTAAATTTCCAGCATTAATATCAACATATAATTCTTCTACAAGTTTATCTGCTCTAAATCTTGACTTACAACTTTTGCAATCAATTAAAGGATCATTGAAATTTCCTAAATGTCCTGAAGCGATTCATACTTTTGGGTTTAAAATAATTGAAGTATCTATACCAACATTTAATTTATTTCTTTTAACAAAATAATTTCATCAGCATGATTTTAACTTATTTTTTAATTCAGAACCTAATGGACCATAATCTCAGGAATTTGCTAAACCTCCATAAATTTCTGAACCCTGAAAAACAAATCCTTGAGTTTTTAAATGGTTTATAATTTTATCAAAAGCTATTTTCATTATTATCTCCTACACAAAAAAATGCAAACTATGTTTGCATTATACTAAGTTCATAAATAATTAAACAGTTTATTTTAATAGTTGTCAACACTTTTTAAGTGTTATTACTTATACAAGTCTGCAACTTCTTTTGTATATGTTAAGGGTGCAAAATTTTTTAATAAATATATAGGACCTAAATTGAAACCCAATATATTTTCATAAAATTCTATCAAAATACTATGTGTTATCAATAGATCATTATTATTAAATCTATGTTTTAAAATTTCCTCTAATTTGAATTCATTAATAATTCTTAAAGTTTCAAGAAAAGAGTATGGTTGAATAGTTTCATTTCTTGTTATACACCTTTTACATATAATTGTATTTTTTACGTAATCAAATCTAACAATTTTATCTGAATTTCCACATCTTTCACAATGTTTTAAATTAAATTTATAAGGGGTTAATTTTAATACCTTAAATAAAAATATTATGTAATTTAAAAAAACATTATTTGAGTTTTTCATATTTAATAAAATATTTTCTGCAATATTATAAATATCTTTATTTTTATTAGATATTTCATTTATTTGACTTAAAACTTTAATAATAATAGTTGCAAATATATAAGTTGTGTAACTAGTTGCTATATTTAATAAATCATGAATCAATATTCCCGTCTTTAACTTACTTAGCTTGTCAATTGTACGTGACTTGAAAATTTCAAACTCACTAATATTAAATAATTGAACAGAATACTTATTTTTAGAGTTAGATTTATTAACACCAGGTGCATAAAAAGCTAGTTTTCCAAATTCTTCCGAAAAAATAGTTACTACCTTTGCATAATCTTCAAAGTCCACTAAATCAATAACAATACCCTTTGTGCTTTTCATATTAATTAATTTTAATAAGTATCCTTATCATAACCAAGTTGTTTTATTAATGAAGGCGAACTTCTTCAACCTTCTTTAACTTTAACAAATAATTCTAAATAAACTTGTTTATTGAACAAGATTTCTAGTTTTTTTCTTGATTCTATTCCAATATTTTTAATCATAATACCCTTATTACCAATAATAATTGGTTTTTGTGACTTTCTTTCACAATAAATGGTCGCTAATATTTTTAAAATATTTGGTTTATCTTCAATTTTATCTACCAAAATAGCTATTGAATATGGAACCTCCTGATCGGTTTGTAATAATAATTCTTCTCTAATAAGTTCTCTTACCAAAAACCTCTCAGGTTGATCTGTAACATCATTATCAGGATAGTATTTTATTCCTGTATTTGGTAAAAAGTTTTTGATCTTTAGTAATAAATTATTAACAGATTCAATAACTAAGCTTGATATACAAATAATTTCCTTAAAATTAAAACCTATTTCTTTTCACTCTCTTATTTTATTTTCTAATTCTATTTTGGTAACCAAATCAATTTTTGAAATAATTAAAAAAACTGGCGCTTCAACTTTTGCAAGATTTTTTAAAACAAATTTATCATTATCTCCAATTTTTTCATTAGAAGGAGCCATAAAAATTACAACATCAACTCCTTTAACTGAAGATAATGCTACTTTATTCATAAACTTTCCTAGCTCATGTTTTGGTGTATGTACTCCTGGTGTATCTAAAAAAACCATTTGGTATTCATCATTTGTTAAAATCCCATTTATTCTATTTCTTGTTGTTTGTGCTTTATTTGTAACTATAGAAATTTTTTGTCCTAATATGGTATTTAATAATGTAGATTTACCGACATTTGGTCTTCCTATTATACTAACAAACCCTGATCTTAAATTTGACAAATTATTTTCTCCTTTATATTGTGTCTTCACTTTCTTTTATTTTTTGGTCTTCTAAAAAGTTTTCAAAATCTTCTTCATTTTCAAATAAATTCATTGTAACTGCTTTAATTTCACTCCCGCCTTTTATTGATCAAGTATAATAAATTGCTGATCTTAAACTTGTTATAAAAGGTATAAATAAAATTAAATATAAATACTTATAATGTTGGCCATCTTGCCATGCTACATTTTCAATTATATATAAACCATAAGTAAATAAACCAAATAAAAGTATAAAGTTAAATCAATAAAAAATTACACTATAAATGTTGTAAGGAATTACATATGATGAAATAAATACAAAATATCCAAATACTAAAATTAAATACTTCATTACAAGAAAATCTGTTGTTATAAACGAATCAAATATTTGAAATATACTAGCAGTTAATATACAAAACCAACCTGTCAAAATCATCAATATTCTTGCTTTAATTTCACCAGGGCTTACTCAAGTCTTAAATATAAATGCATTTTCTCTATCTTCAGTTTTTCTATATCTATCTATTCTTATTCATTCTCTATTTCACATATTTATATCAGTGAAAATTGATTTAAGAGGAGCAAAAGAAAATATACCAATCAAAATTGCCAAAATTCAAATTCACTGCGTACTAAATGTGGTTAAGAAATCAGCAAAACTACCAAATTTATGAATTAATCCAGCTCAATCAAAAATAAAAATTAAACTAGCATAAAACAATAATTCTAATATATATAAAGCATTAAAAATGGTTGTAAAAATAGTAGTCGACTTTCCAATGGTTAAGTTTAACATAACTATAATAACAGACGATAACAAAACTAAGTGATAAATTTGAATTGCTGCTAATAAATTTAATAAGTTCAATTGATCTTCATAAAGTCATGAATCACTGCTGTTTTCTGTGATAGAAACATTTAATTGTTTTTTAGCAATGTAAGAAGCATATACAAAAAATAAGAATCATAAAAACTGTATTGGTATCGAGAAAGTTGCTTTGCAAACACATTTAAGTCGAGCGATATAATCAGTTTCAGATACCATATTAACATGTTTTGATTTTAAAAATCTAACTGTATATGCATTACCTAATCTGCTATTAATTAATCAGTTTGTTTTTTTCATTTTACCCTCTTACTTAAATATCATATTTATAAATATGAATAAATATCCTAATGATAATGTACCTATTGAAATAAAATAGATAATTTTGTAGTCTTTTCAAACCTTTTCTTTTTTCACTAAGTTTATTTGTCTTACATCATCATTAACAACTTTTTTCACTTTATAATATTCAAAATATTTTATTAGTGCACTTATTAATGTGGTTAGAAAAAATAATATAAATGTAGAAACTTTACCACTACTTGAGTTTAATTCTTTTACATTAAATAATCATCATAAACCATCTAAGTACACCCCTCCTAACACAACACCTATAAAAATTGCTCATATAAGGAAGTGTAATCAGGCTTTAGATAATATATTCTTCTTTATATATTGTTTAGCGTAATATTCATTAAAAAATCAGACAACTTCTCGTGAATTATATTCCATAGCACCCCTAAAAATTGTTGATGCGTAATCTAAATCTTTGTACAATCTTTTTTTATTTATACCTGTAACTTTAGATAATCTTAAGTCAGTTTTTAACTTTTCAAATAATTTTTCACCATCTAATTTTGTATGTAATCTACCATTTAATACCCTTCCTTGAACAATGCAAAAATATAATGGTGTAAATACAATAAAAAATAATCCCAAAGCTGATAACGAATCTATAACAATTGTTTGTAAGCTTACCATATTAACTCCTATTATTAAAGATTATATAAAAAAACTAAATAAAAATCATAATAAGTTAGCTTATTTTTTTAATTAATGCGTTGTATTTAACAGAGTTTTCATAACAAAAATCGAATGTTTTTTTAAAATAATATGATTTATTTCATTTAGACATTGGCATTGAACTTATGTCATTGTATAACATATTTACTAAAGGGTAAAATCATAGTATTTGAGTATTTTTATCAACTTTTGCAATAATTGGCGAATAGTTCTTGAATATTAATAATGCTTGCAATAACATTCAATTAAAAAAGCTTGTAAATCTTCCTAAAATACCATCTAAATAATTTTTATGGCAAAATATTAATATTGCATTTAATGCTTTTTTTAATGTTTTTGCCTTTATTATTTCATTAAAAACATTATTTAATCTTTCTTCTAAATCTTCTAATTCATCACTATTCTCTTGAAAAAACTTTCAATAAGTATAATTATTATCAATTATCATATAAAGATTTTCTAAATCACTTATTTTAAATTTACAATTACTATCATTGTTATATGCTTCTGTTCATAAAATAACAATATTTCTAACTTCGACTCATGAATATATATATGATTTGATTTTTTTATCTTCAATTTGAAAGTTTTTATTATTTTTTATTATTATTTCTTTAAACGCATTTTCAATAAATTGTTTGTCATCAAAATTGTAATCCATAAATTTTATCACAGTGAGTGTATGATCAATTCCTGCCCTAACTCAAAAATTATTATTTTTAAACAACATAATAAAATTCCTTACTCATATAAATTTAATAATACACTAATAATTGTTTTTAATTAAATTAAAAAACTCAATTTTGTCATACCATATTGCTTCAATTTCTTTTAATTCTTCACAATCTTTTCACTTTGATTTATCATTAGTTTGCATAAAAACTTTTGCTTTTTTACTTAATTCTATAACTTTATGCATATCATCAATATCGCTAAACATAACTGGTCCAAAGTCTTTACATATAAATATAATTTGCATTAAATAACAATACAAAAACATTGTCGTTTCTCCTAAATAGTTATACACAACTAACTCGAAAAATGTATAACAAAAACATTGTAATAATTCTTCGATATCATTTGTTTCATCTAAAAGCTCAATTATTTTAAAAATTTCTTTTAAAAACTTTGAGTTATTAATATCTTCAAATAAATGTATATATTTTTCAGATGGGTCAAGCATTTTATAAATTGAAATTAAAACATCTAAATTTATAATTTCTTTAAACTTAACTTCGTTTATATCAAAAGACTTGTATTTCAGTACTACAAGCCTAATATAATCTCAAGTTTTAACCAAGTTTATTAAATTTTCTGAGAATATATTTGAATTATTATTCAAATGTTCTCGATTAGTAATAAAATCTTCTAATTCATCTATAGAAATATTTACATTTTTATAATTAGATAAAAATCATATAAAGTCTGTTCCAGACTTAACTCAAAAACTTTCTTTTGTATAATACATATATACTCCTCGATTATTTTATATAGGTTTTATTAAAAGAATAAGGTAAGAATTCTGCAAAGACACGTTTTTCAATAAAACCATTTGAATTGAATATTAAAAAGTTAGTATTAAAATCTATAAATTCTGATAACGTTTGCCTACATGTTCCACATGGATAAATTGGAATATTTGATTCAGAAAAGAGTGCAATATATTTTATTTCTTCATCTTTAAAACCGTTTGTAATAAGTTGAGATATTGCAGCTCTTTCTGCACAAATTGTAGGATTGTAAGCTGCATTTTCAATATTTACTCCATTAATAATTTTTCCATTTTTGAGATATATTGAGCATACAACCTTGAATTTAGAATAAGGTACATAACAAAACTTTTTAAGACTATTAAGATGAGCTAATAATTCTTCATATTGTTTCATTTACTAAACACCTATCATTTCGCTGATTCTTTCTATTAAGGGTGGCAAGTATATTAAAAAACCAATTATTATGGACAATATTGCATTAATAATACTTGCAGCAGCACATATGTCCTTAATTTTTTTAGCTTTAATATTGTATTCGAAACTTAATAAATCGACAAAGTTTTCAATAGATGTGTTCAAAAATTCAAAACCAAGTAAAACACCTATAGTAAGTATAATTATTGATCAACTTACAAAATCAAGTTTTATCCATATACCTAATCCAATTGCAATTGCAATGGCTATTAAATAAACTATAAGAGTTGATTCTTCCTTGAAAGCAATATAAACACCTCTTGCTGCATTTGAAAATTTATTCTTAAGACGTGTACTTACCTTAGCTTTTTTTGAAAACTTTTTTCTTGCCATAATATTCCTTTTTCTTATTATATAATTAATTAAATATATTTATATTTTAAATTAATTTTATTTAATATATTATCAGTTAATTCAAACATTTCTTTAGCTTCTTCATCTATCTCATGGTCTAAACCCAATATGTGTAGTAAACCATGTAGAAATAATCAACAAAATTCTGTGAAAACATCATTTTTATTTTTTAAAGTTTTTCTATAAGCTTCATCAGGTGCAATAAAAATATCACCTATTTCTCTAAATTTCAATTGAGAATATATGTTATATTCATCATCAATTGGAAAAGAAAGAACATCTCCTATGTAATCTTTATTTCTATAAGTTTTATTTAAATAAATAGATTTATCATCTGAAATAAAGTTTACAGATAATGATAGCTTGTTTGATACAGATAATTTACTTTTAACTAACTTTAATATTTTGTAAAAATACTTTTGAATTTTTAAATTATTATTTATTTTTATCTCATATATAAAATCTATATTATCTTTCATATTTTCACCAAAATGATTATAACAAATTAATTATTTAATAAATATGCTAATAAAGTTTTTGTTTTAGAATAAAGATATACAGCATCTCCATCGGTTATGTTTTTTAAAGCATCCTTATCATTTATTTTTATAAGTTTTTCAAAATAAGTTAAACCTTTTATATTTATCTCTTTTTCATATTTGTCATTATAAACTTTGACTTTTGTTAATGTGGCAATATCAATGAATTTTTTTCCAACAATAAAGTAATCATCTATAATTTCACTTTGATTATCAAAATGCTTATCTACATAAATTACGGCTTCATTTATTACTTCTATCTTGATGAAGACAGATGTAATAAATAATAATGATAATAATAAGTTAAAAAATAATATAATTTTATTCATCTAATTTGTAACCTCTACTCTATTGGGGAAAAAGTTTTTATATATTGGGTCATGATCACACATAATAATTAAAGCGTTGGATTTATATTCATAAAAACACTTAAATAAATAATATGCTGTATCTTTTTCAACATTACTTAAAGGTTCATCAATTAAATATATTTCTTTATCAGTGAAAAATAAACTTATAAAATTAATTATTTGCCTTTGACCTTTACTTAAATTTGTTCCATTTTCATAAATTTCTTTTGAAACATCTATAGAATTATTTTCTAAAATCTCATAAAAATTAAATGCTTTAAAAACATTTATATCAATATTATTTTTAAATTGTTGAATGTTTGCTCAAACAGTACCGTTAAATAAAAAATCATACTGACCTAAATAAATAACTCTGTTTTGATAATTTTTTAAATCTAAATCTTTTATGTTAGTTTGGTTAATTAAAATATCTCCATCATAATTCTCTAAATGTCCTGTTAAAAGTTTCAAAATACTAGTCTTTCCAACTCCACTTCTACCATATAACAATGTGTTACCAGTAAATTTATAGTTAAAGTTAGTTATACATTTTTTATTACTTATATACTTGTTAATTGTTTTGACTTCAATGTATTCTATTTTGTCAACTTTGTTATTAGCTTTAATTTGTAGTTTTTCTTCAAATAAAAAAAGTAATCCGTTATTTGCAATTTTATAACATTGAATATTTGATATAAAAGAGGTTATAGTAGAAAAAAATGAATTTATATAAATACTTATTGAGGTATAAAATAAAAGCTCTGGTACAGTGAAACTACCATTAACAATCAATGTAAAGCTAGTATAAAAAATAACAAAGTAAAAAAAATTACTTAATAAATTATTTAATAAATTAATTTTAGTTTTAGTATCTGATACAACTTTTGTACTTTTGTAAAAGTTAGTTGATTCTATAATAATATCACTGTTAAATTTGTACTCTAAGTTTTTATATTTTATTTCTTCATATGATTCAAAGAACTCTAACATTTTTTTTGAAAGTTTTAATGACTTTTCTTCTAAGTTTATATAGTTTCTTTTTAAAATAGCATTATAAAAAAACGAAATTAAAATAACTATAAAGTTTTCTAAAATCATCATAAATAAAATAACAGGTGAAATTTGAACCAATATAATTAATGTCAAGACAAATAATAGTGTCTCAATTGGTAAGGAAATAGAGAGTGATACTATTAAGTCTGCTATATCATTTATATAACTAGATTTTTTTAATCACTCTTCTCTTTTTAAAGATTTGAAATTTTCTATTGATATTGTTTTAAATCTAATTAAATAATCTCTAAAAATACTTTCTATAACTAATAGTTTTATCTTATTTGTAACAAATTTAATAAAGTAAAGTAAAATTATTTCCAATATACTAATGAATATAAATATCATGAAAAATTTATTTTTATAATTACTATCCTTTATATTTATTTCGTTTATATATATTTTTAAAAAATTACTGTTCAGTAATATCAACAAGTTTAGAAAAATTGACAATAATAATACGTTAATTATTAAATACTTTACATTAGATAAATATATAAACCAATTAAATAAACTTTTAGACTTAAAAACAATATTTTTTACTTTTTTAGATAAACCAATATAGCCTCTAAATATTTTTATGAGTTCAGTTTCAGTAATTCAAACCAAATCTTTTTTTGCCGGGTCAGCAATTAAGAATTTATTTTTTACTTTTTTTAAACATAAAATAAAATGTTCTTGATTGTTTTCATTTAAAACACTTATTAGGAGCGGTTTGTTGTAACTAATGTTAAGTAACTCTTGTGGATCACATTTATAAGTTACAAATTCAATACCATATTCTAACAAAATATTTTCAATTTCATAAATAGTTAGCATATCATTGGAGATATTATTTTTAAATTTAAGTTCTTCTAAACTGATATTATTATTTGTAAAATAATTTATTAACATACAAGATACTGCAACTCCACAATCATAATTATTATTTTGCTTTTGAAATATAAAATTCATAATTCACCCATTAATAATAATCGACAAAAAAAATTAAAATTTGATTGCAAAACGAATAAATTCTATCTCATCTCATTTTAATTTTATTTTTTTTATTCTACCTTTTAAATTAATGGTAAATGTATATATTTTATCTTTATTGTCAATTAAAATACCATTAAATTCTTTTATGCCATCCTTAGAAGTAAATAATTTGACATACATATATAGATTTAAAGACTCAAATAATAATTCTTCTGATTTTATTTGTCTTTCAGCACCAGCACTTGATACTTCTAATAAATATTTAAAATCAGTGTCATCTACTTTATCAAAATATGCAGATATTAATTCATTAGCTTTAACTAAATTATCAAAATCAATTAATCGATTTTTAGGGTCTTTATTAATAACTAAAATTTGTACAACATCTGAGTCAAACTCCTTAGTTAAATTTATTTCATACAAACATAGATCAAGCTCGCTTAAAATATCATTAATACTATCTTTACTATTTAAAATTATATTTTTAAAACTCATTTTAATTTCCTTATTCTATTAAAAGTCAAATGATATTTGGTTATCATCTTTTAGAGAACTTAATATATCTAACTTCTTAAAAATTTCTATTTGTGTTTGAGTAACTTGTGTTCTTTTCTTAAGATCATCAATTGTTATAATTTGTTTTTCATTCCTTGCATTAACTATTGATTTTGCAACAGTTTCACCTAAAGAATCAATTACATTAAAAGAAGGATAAATATATTTTACACCATCAATACTTTTAATTTTAAAGGTTGTGGCTTCTGATATATTAAAATCAATATTTTTGAAACTAATTTTTCTTGCAAACATTTCTAAAATTACTTCATATACAGGTAATAATCCTGCTTCTTTAGCACTAACGGGTTCTTTATTATTTTGTTTGCTTTTAATCTCATTTATTTTTCTTAATACAGTTTCTTTATCGCTGAGTGCTGTTTCAATGTCAAAGAAATCAGCTCTTGTTGAGAATCAAGTTGCATAATATTCTTCTGGGAAATATATTTTATAATATGCAACCCTATATGCCATTAAAACATAAGCAGTGGCATGTGCTTTTGGGAACATGTACTTTATTTTTTGACAGCTATTAATATATCATTCTGGAACATTGTTCTTTCGCATAATTTCAATATAATCTTTATTTAAACCTTTTCCTTTTCTTACATCTTCCATTATTTTAAAAGACACGGAATCATCAAGACCCATAGACATTAAATAAACCATTATTTCATCTCTACAACCAATAACTGAAGAAATATCTGCAATATTATTTTGAATTAATGTTTGAGCATTTCCTAGATAAACATCAGTTCCATGACTAAGCCCTGATATTTGTACTAAATCAGCAAAGGTTTTAGGTTGAGTTTCTTTTAACATTCCTCTAACAAATTGGGTACCAAATTCAGGAAGTCCCAAAGCACCTGTTGTTTCACCATTTATGTCTGAAGAAGAAATATTTAAAGCACTTAAATTTGAAAATAAAGTGTAAACTTTTTCATCATTTACTGGAATGTTTATTGGATCAACATTAGTTAAATCTTTTAACATTCTTAATGCAGTTGGATCAACATGCCCTAAAACATCCATTTTAAGTAAATTATCATGTATTGAATGAAAATCAAAATGAGTTGTTAATCAATCACTTGTATAATCATCAGCTGGAAAGTTAACAGGTGTAAAATCTTCTATTTCGAATTCTTTTGGTAAAATAATTATTCCTCCAGGGTGTTGGCCCGTTGTTCGTTTTACTCCTGTAGCTAATGAGGCCAATCTATTAACTTCAGCTTTTCTAACCGTATCTGTTGGAATATTACTTTTTTCAAAATGACCTAAAACATATCCATAAGCAGTTTTTTCTGCGACAGTTGATATTGTTCCAGCTCTGAATACATTCTCTTTGCCAAATAAATCTTTAATAAAATTATGAGCTGTTCCTTGATACTCTCCAGAAAAATTTAGATCAATATCAGGAATTTTATCACCATCAAAACCTAAAAACGTTTCAAAAGGAATATCATGACCATCACCAATTAAATACTCACCACAATTTGGGCAAGCTTCTTTTGGTAAATCAAATCCACATTTATATTTTTGATCCACTTCAAAGTTAGAATACTTACATTTTTTACATATATAATGAGCTCTTAATGGGTTAACTTCAGTTATATTAGATAAAGTTGCTACCAATGAACTTCCTACGGAACCTCTACTACCAACTAAATATCCATCATCGTTAGATTTTTTTACTAATAAATGACTTATTCAATATATAACTGAAAATCCATGTTTAGTTATAGAATCTAATTCTTTATTTAATCTATTCAATACAATACTTGGCAAATTTTCTCCATAAATTTTCTTTGCATTTTTAAAGCATTCGTCTTTTAGCAATTTTTCTGCATTATCAATTTTTGGAGTATACAGACCTTCTTTTAGTGGTTTTATATCAGGTTCAACTAAGTCAGCAATAAAATTAGAATTTGTAACAACTATTTCATAAGCTAAATCTTTATCTAATCAATTAAATTCATTTAACATTTCATCAGTTGTTCGCAAATGTTGGTCAGGGTTACTTGTAACTCTTTGTTTGAAATCATATAATGGATGATAAACACCCCCTAAACCTTTTGTATTAATATAAATGTCTCTTATAATTTTGTCTTCTGGGTTTACATAATGAGCATCACTGGATGCGATAACTTTAATATTATTCTTTCTAGAAATATTTATTATTTTCATAATTATTTTTTTTAAAGTTTCAATATCAAGATCATTTGTTAATAAAAATTTTTTATAAACATTAATTGGTTGAACTTCAATGTAATCATAAAATTTTATTGACTCTTCTAACATTTCATCAGTGCCAGTTCTTGCTAAGTCAAAAACTTCACTGTTTTGGCAACTAGACCCAACTAAAATATTATTTTTATTTTTGTATTCTAATAAAACTGATTTAAAAATTTTTGGACTATTTAAAAAATTCTTAACATGTGAGTAAGATATTAATTTATATAAGTCTTTTAAACCCTCTTGATTCTTTGCAAGAACATTTACGTGATAACCTTTAATTCTTTTATAGTGTTCATTTTTATAATTGTCTAAAGGAATAAATTTATTTCAATCAATATCGAAATCAATACTTTGATTTTTTTTAGCAACAGTTCACATATGTTCATATACATTGGTTAGTACTTCTGCATCATAGTCAGCTCTATGAGCATTTTTTTCATCATAAATAATTCCAAAAGCCTTTGCTACAGAACCTAATCTATGGTTTTTTAATTCAGGTTTTAATACTCTTGATAAGGTTAATGTATCAATCACTGTATTAGATAATGAATCATAACCTAATTTTTTAGCTCAAGATTGTAAAAAGTTGAAATCAAAATTTGCATTGTGAGCAATTAAAATTCCATCTTCTATAATGTTTAAAATATTTTTAAATTCAACTTCAATATTATTTTTGTCACTTAGCATTTCATTTGTTATATTTGTTAATTCAGTTGTAAATTTACTTATTGGTTTGCTTGGTTTAATTAATATATCATGTCTTTTTGAAGTTCCATCATCATAATCATAAACATTAGCTCCAAACTCAATTATTTCATCATACTCTGGAGATAATCCAGTGGTTTCCAAGTCAAATACAACAAACTTTGCTTTTCTAAGATCCTGATTTTTAGGATGTTTAACTATTCAAAAGTCTTCATTTAATAAGTTTAACTCACTTCCGTAAATCAATTTCAAAGAATTATTTTTACCTTTATTTATACTCTTTAAAGCATTGTAAGCCTCTGGAAAAGATTGAACGTTTAAGTGGTCGGTAACAGCAATCGCATTTCAACCGAAACTATTAGCAGCGCTTAAATAATCTTTAATGCTACTAACACCATCCATAACTGACATTTTTGTGTGAACATGTAATTCAACTCTTTTTTTATCAGCATCATCTTTCCTCATCATTTCCTTTGATGGTATCTTTTTATATTTATTAATATAAAAAATATAAGATTTGTCATATGGAGAGTAACTATAATTACCATTAAATGATACTCAGTCATTAACATTAATTAATTCTTCTTTATAGTCTTCCAAATACTTTTGATTTGATTCATTTAAATTATCAAAATAAGTTGGCTCATCGTTTTTTTGGAAAAATATACAATTAATAGAAGATGTCTTATCAGTTATTGATATATTATATATGTTTCTATTTGCCTTACTTTTTCTAACATCTTTTGAAATAACTTGTCCATGAATTGTAATATTTTGTGAGTTCTCTTCTAAATCTAATAAAGTTTTGTAATCAGGTTTATCTAAAACTAAATTGTTAGATTTAAATTTTGTTTTAACTTGTGGTTTTATATTTGTATTAGTTTTTTTATTTTCATTGTTAACAACTATACTTTCATATTCATTATTAATTTCTTCAAGAATTTCAACATGATTTTCAAGAACTTTAATTTCTAAATTAAGAGAGCTGAATCCATATTTTATAAGTTTATTCTTATAATAATCAATATGTTCTAATATTAATTCTTTTTCAACAGAACATGAAACTATAAAAATAACTTTACATTCTTCTTCTATGAATTCAATAGACTTAAAATCTAAAGAATTAATTGCACCGTTCTTATATTCGGCTTTATTTTCTTTAATATAAGATATGTAACTTCAAATAGTTTCTTTATTATATTTTTTATTATTTACTATAAATGAAAACTTAATATTATAATTTTTGCATGAATCAATTTTATCTTCAAAAGTTTTTAAGAACTTAACATCTAAAAAATCATCAATACAAAAAGTTACTTTTAAAGTTTTATCAGTTGTATTAACGCTAATTTTTTTATCTATTGAACAACTTTTTAAATGTTTTAGTTCATCATCAGTAAAATTAACATTTATTTTTTTAAAAAAAATCTCTTTTGTCATGCACACTCCCTAGCTATCCAATAAAATCTTTTATTGTTACAGCGATAATCAATAATAAAAATACTACAAAACCAATTGTATTTACAATTATTTTATATTTTAATGATAATTCTTTTTTTGTTATCATTTCAAAGAAATTTTCAATTAATCTATATCCATCTAATGGTGGGAAGAATAATAAATTAAATATAAATAAGTTTGCAGAAATTGATGCTGCAAATAAAAAATAATCCTCTGCAGAGTTTAATACTTGTGCAGATTGTTTGGCTACTCCAACCGGTCCTGCTAAACCACTGAAATTACCGACAAAGATATTTCCAATTGCTTTTAAGAACATAACAGATGAGTTAAAAGTTTCTACTCAACCAGCTCCATATGCTTCAGAAGAAGTTTTATACAATCTAGTTGGTGGAGATATACCTACAGTATCACCTTTTTTGTAATGGGTTTTTTTAGTTATTTTTAAATCAGAATGCAAAGCAACTCCTGTATATTTATCAACAATTTTATAAGAAAATGAAATTTCTACGTTTGTGTCTGAATCTTCTACTTTTTTTAAATTGTCAATAAAATTATAGACTGTTTTAGAATATGAAGTTGCTTTGTCGTTATCTTTATAATTAATAGCATCACTACAGCTATCATTGTTTATATTTTCACAAATATTATCAAAAATTGGATTATCACCATTTCTTTCATTAGAAGTTAATCTAAATCCCCATAATACAAATTCTTGTCCAACATAATTTATATTTGTTTCATTATCATATATTGCTTTTGCTGCATATTTATCTTGATCATAAGTAGCACCAAAATATGTCATATCATTTTTTTTATGTTGAACAATTGCAAATATTAATGTAAATAAAAGTAAAGCAAAAATAAGATTTATAAAAGGTCCTGCAAGTATAAAGAACATTTTTTTCCATCTTGCAATATAATCTAGTTTTCTTTCATCTGGAATAACTTCTTTCTCTCGACCTTTTGGGGGATCAACTTTGTCTGATGCAATTGAACAGTATCCACCTAAAGGTATAGCTCTAAAAGTTACTCATGTTTCTTTCGTTTTAATAGAAAAAAGTTTAGGTCCAAAACCAATTGAAAACTCATAAACATAAGCTTTTGAAATTTTTGCTACAATAAAATGTCCTAATTCATGAATTGTTATAATAATTAATAATGTAAATATACCTACTATAACTCCTAATACAATCATTCCTGCACTCATACTAAACCCCTATTAATTTTAATGTTTTTATTCTTATATCATTATCAAAATTATATATATCATCAATTGTATCAAATTCAACATCAATAGTATTATCGAAAATTTTTTTGACAAAAGTTGTTATTTCATTAAACCTTATTTTTTCTTGAAGAAAAAGATCTACACATATTTCATTTGCAGCATTTAGCGAAATAGATTTGGAATTTCCCTTATTTAAACATTCATATGCCATTTTTATTGGTAAAAACCTATTTGTGTCAATTAATTTAAAACTCATACCAAAACCATTAATTCAATCAAAATCTTTTTTATTTTTATATGAAACTCTTTTTGGATAATTAAGAAAATAATTAATTACTTGCTTCATATCTGGTATAGATAGTTGTGCTTTTATGCTATTATCTTCAAACATAACCATAGAATGAACATAAGATTCTTTGTGAATAACAACATCAATGTTATCAGTTTTAAATAAATGATAAGCTTCAATAATTTCTAATGCTTTATTAAACATAGTTGCACTGTCAATTGATATTTTGTTACCCATTGATCAATTTGGGTGATTTAGAGCATCTTTAATAGTTACTTTTTTAGTTTCTTCAAGCGTATAATCTCTAAATGGACCACCAGATGCAGTCAATATTATTTTACTAGGATTTATGCTTTCCAAACATTGAAATATCGCACAATGTTCTGAATCAATTGGGTACAACTTTGCATTTGGATATTTTAATAATAATTTATTTATAAGGTTACCTGCTACAACAATTGATTCTTTATTAGCATTTAATATAATTAAATTTTTTTTAATAGATTCAATTGTTATATTTAAACCAAAAATGCCACTTAAAGCATTAATAACAATATTTGCTTTTGTGATATTTAAAACATCTAATATATCTTCACTTGTAAAAATTACATCTTTATATATAGATTGTAAATCATTAATTTTTATTTTTGAATAAACTATTTTAATAGTTGGAAAAGATTCAATTATAGATTTTACAAGGTCAACTCTTTCTCCAACTGCTATACCTACTAACTCGTATTTATCTTTTAAATCTTTTAAAATTTCTAAAGATTGTGTTCCAATACTTCCACTTGCTCCAAATAAAACAATCTTTTTCATTAGTTAGCATTACTTCCTACAAGTATTAATATAAACATCACAAATAATGAAAATAGTATTGAATCCAATCTATCAAGTAAACCACCATGACCTGGTAATAAATTTGAAAAATCTTTTATGTTAAAAGTTCTTTTTATTCAAGAGAATAATAAATCACCATAAAGACCAATTATAGGAAATGCCATTGAAAATAAACAATATAATGTAATTTCTAAAGCTTTTGATTTATTACCTACAAATGTCATTAACTCAAATAAAGGTTTATTATCAGTATTACAAAAATAAAATAATAAAGAGTATATTAGTCCAAATGCAAATGAAACTGAGAATCCAATAACAGCACCTTCTCAAGTTTTTTTTGGACTTATTTTTGGTGCTAACTTTGTTTTACCTCATCTCATACCACCAAGATATGCAAACGAGTCGCTTAATATAATCATTAATCAAATTCATACAATTGTGTTAAATGAATATCTACCGATTACTTTACCATTGAATTCTATAGTTGATAATGATATTAGTATAAATGCTTTTAAACCAAAAGTTATAACTAAAGATGTTGTTAGATTTATTAAAGCTCCTTTTAAATTACTTCTATCATAAAAAAATGTGTAAATAATAACAAATAAAAAGAAAAAAATAATTATAACTGGAAGTTGCCAGGAACTTAACCAACTACCAAGATTTAAAAAAGAGTAAAATGAAAAATTCTTATATAGGTTAAAATTTACTGGGTATAAAAATATTAATATTGAAAAAATTATAATTATAATTTGCAAATATCACTTATTAAATTTTGTTGCATTATTAATTTCATATTGTGAAATAATTAAAATTATTATTGTAATTGCAATACATATATAAGCACTTACTTCAATATAATTTAAATTATGCAATAATGTGTAAATAACACCCAAAGAAATGTATAAAACTAAAAAAACTAACAAAATAACCGACGTTATAATTCTTTTTTTAAAATTGGAAATTGCACTTTTTGACTTAAATCTATTTGAGCCAACCTCATCGATTGTTTCAGTTGTATTAGTATCATTATTTTGCATTTTTAATTTCTCCAAACCTTCTATCTCTTTTATTGTATTCTTCTATTGCCGACTTTAAATCGCTCTCCCTGAATTCTGGTCAATGTTTTTTAGTAAAATAGAGTTCTGCATAGGCAGCTTGTAATAACATGAAATTACTTAATCTTTGTTCTCCGCTTGTTCTAATTAATAAATCGATAGGTGGAGAGTCTTTTGAATAAAGATTTTTAAATAAATCTTCAATTTTAAATTTATTTAAATCAATATTATTTTTAATATAATAGTCAAAAACTTTTCTAATCGAAGATTCTATTTCTTCATGTGAGCCATAATCTAAACAAATATTAAATATTAAACCATTACAATCTTTAGTCTTTGACTCAATTTCTTCAATAGCATCTCTTGTTTCTTTAGGAACTCTATTTCTTAATCCCATCCATATAACTTTGATATTATTTTTTATATAATCATTTTGTTTATTTTTATTAAATAATTTTAATGGAAACTTAATTAAAAACTCAACTTCACTTTTAGGTCGATTTCAATTTTCTGTAGAAAAACAATAAAAAGAAGCATGTTTAATGTTCTGCTTCTTTATTGCTAAAAGTGTTGGTCAAATGTTCTGCATACCAACTCTATGACCGTATGTTCTAGGTCTATGAAATTTTTTTGCTCATCTTCCATTTCCATCAAGTATTAGAGCAATATGTTTTATATTTGTAATATTTACCACCTTATTATTTAACTATTTGTAACTTTCTTAATGGAGTTGTTAAATAATCATATCCTGTACTAGTTACTAAAATATCATCTTCAATTCTAACTCCACCAGTTCCAGGAATATATATACCTGGTTCAACAGTAACACACATACCTTCTTCAAGGAATTTATCACCAGTTATAGAATTGTAAGGTTCTTCATGTATTTCAATACCTAAACCATGACCTGTACCATGAGTAAAATACTCACCAAATCCTTTTGAATCAATATATTCATAACATATTTTATGTATATCACTAGTCTTTACACCAGGTTTTATGTTTGTAATTCCAAGTTCTTGAGCTTCATATACAACTTGATATATTTCTTTTAATGTTGAATCATTGTCTGAACCCATAGCAAAGGTTCTTGTTTGATCAGAACAATAACCATTATAAACACATCCCATATCTAATGTAACAAAATCGTTTTCGTTAATTATTTTATCAGATGGTACTGCATGTGGTTTGCTACCATTTTTACCACTAGCTACAATTGTATCAAAGCTTAATTTATGTGCACCTTTTTCTAAAAAAGCATTAGTAACAAAGTTTGATAATTGAATTTCAGACATACCTGGTTTAACATAAGATAATACTTCTAGAAATACCTCATGGGTAATATCACATGCTTTTCGTATTTGTTCGATTTCTCATTGATCTTTTATCATTCGAACACAATCAAAATTGTATCCTTCAACTGTTGTATTTAAATTATTTATAAAATTATTTGCTTGATTATAAAAAATTCAGTCACTTTCAAACAATAGTTTTTTGATTTCTTTTTTTTCAATTTCTGAATTTAATTGATCATAAATTTTTTTAAATTCAAAAGTTTTATCAATGTTAATTAAACCTTTTGATTCTCTTGCAGCAGTTATGTATCTTCCATCTAAAAATAATAAACTTTCTTTTTTAGTGTATAACAAATAACCTAGACTCGAATTAAATCTAGAAAATCAAAATCTATTTTGAGGTGAGTAAAGCAATATTGCGTCAGCACCTGTTTTATCTAAAATATTGTTAAGTATTTGTTTTTTCATAATCTTCTCCTTGTGGTAAAAAACCATTAGTTTAAAAGATACTATTTCTTTTGTTTATGAGTTTGATGAGCATTACATTTAAAACAATGCTTATTAACTTCTATTTTATCTTTTCTCTTATCGTTTTTTGCAATGTAATTTTCTTCTTTGCAAACACTACAACGTAAGATAACACCTTCACGCATCTTAAATACCTCCTTATTTGTAAAATAATTTTTTTTACTAAATCATAAAAAAATAAACTAACTCAATAAAATTTCCTAATCTAATTAGTTAGATGGAATATATGGTATATTTTCTATGTTCTTATTAATTTTAATACAAAATTTATGATTTTTATAGTATTAAAGAAAAAAATAATATATATTCTCATAAAATATACTTTTTCTTCAATTAAATGTGTAAAATAATAGTTGTAATTTAGGAGTGATTAATTTGAGAAAAATACTTGCTGCTTTATCAGTAGTTTCACTTGCTTCAGCTGGTGCTACTACTGTTATATCATGTAGTTCAAATGTATTATATAAACAATTTTTACAATGAATAGAAAACAAAGAATCTTTTGTTCTATACATTGGTGCAAAAGACTGTGACTACTGTCAGAAATTTGAAGCGAATATTGATTATAATCAAAGTTATTTTAATGATAAACTAAGCCAAATTTCTGGGGAATACAACAATAGCATTAGTAAATATAATGGAAATGACGATTCCTTTACATCATACGGTCAAAAGTTAAACAATGATTTAAATTTAAGAAGTTTTATAGCTGAAGAGAAATCTAATAACTTTAAAGAAAAGTGAAGCGAAAACATTATAAAATGATTAGTTGATAAGGTTGCTGAAATATATTATAGTGCAATGCTTGATATAGGTCACAATGAAACAATACAAAAGAAAGTAGCTAAGGATAAAGTTAAGGAATACTTTAATAAAATAAAAGGTACTCCAATGTTTATTATTATTAGAAATGGTAAAATAGTTGATTGAGAAGTTGGATTTGAAGACGACTCTACAGGTTGAACTGAAAACTCATTAGAATCTTTAGTGAAAAAAATAAGTGATAGCATTTTAAATAGTGAAATTGAATCAGTATTAGTTGATAAAGTAAACACAGGTAGTTCAGAAACTGAGTCTGGTGGAGAGTCTGGTGGAAATGGTGGAGAGTCATCTGGTGGAGAGTCTGGTGGAAATGGTGGAGAGTCATCTGGTGGAGAGTCATCTGGTGGAGAGTCTGGATCACAAGTGAATAGTAAAACATCGTTTGATGATTTAACTGTTAATTATCAATTTGATTCGATATTTAATAATTTAATATAAAAACTTTGCTTAGCAAAGTTTTTTTTATATGTAAATTAAAAATAAAAAAAACACTAGTTAAAGTGTCTTTAATATCAAGTCCTATAATGGTCCCCGGGGCCGGACTTGAACCGGCACGGTCTATTAAAACCGCTGGATTTTAAGTCCAGTGCGTCTACCAATTCCGCCACCCGGGGTTAATAATGGTGTCTCGTATAAGATTCGAACTTATGACCCACTGGTTAAAAGCCAGTTGCTCTACCGGCTGAGCTAACGAGACAAAAATAAATATGGCTGGGCTAGCAGGATTCGAACCGGCGCATGATGGAGTCAAAGTCCATTGCCTTACCGCTTGGCTATAGCCCAATAAGTGGTGGGGAGAGACGGATTCGAACCGCCGAACCGTTAGGAGATGGTTTACAGCCACCCGCGTTTAGCCACTTCGCTATCTCCCCATTGTGGTGCTGACTAAAGGACTTGAACCTTCGACCTATTGATTACTAGTCAATTGCTCTACCAACTGAGCTAAGTCAGCAAGTGTCCTTTAAAATAAGAACCTTTTAAATTATACAAAAATTACATAATAAAAGTCAATAATTTTTATAGTTTTTTTAATTAATATTTGTAAATAAAAAGTACTCAGGGCGGAGTACTTAAATATCTAAAACAAGCTTATATTATATATATTTATTAAATTATATTTAATAGGGCTAAATAAACAATATGGGCTAATGGTTTATTACCTGTTTCAGACATAATTATTATATTAAAAAAATAAAATTTTTTCAATATATATAATAAAAATTATAAATTATAATTTTTTGATATAACTTTTAATATTAGTTTTTCATTATTGGGTTTGTCTTTAATATAATAACATTTAGTTGCATATTCTCTAAAACTTTGTTCATCATCTTTATTTGTAAACATTGTAAATAATAGATCTCCATTTTTAACATACTCTGAATGTGATTTATTTAATACAATTCCAGCACTAAAATCAATTACATCATCTTTATGTTCTCTTCCAGCACCTAAATTCATTGATAAAAATCCAAAATTATCTGAATTAAATTCTAAATAACCACTATTTTGAGCATATACTTTATGCTCATATTTAGTAGTAAAATTTTTTTCATAATTTAATATTTTATTAAAGTCACCACTTTGATTTTCAATAAAATCTTTTAAAAACTTTGATGCACTTCCATCTTTTAAAGTATTTTTTAAAGCTTTTATTGCAATATCTAGGTTTTCAAAAATTTTATTATCTAGCAAAGTTATAGCTGCTGCTAAAGTAGTCAATTCAATTAAGTCACTTGTTCCTTTTCCATTTAAAGTATTTCAAGCTTCTTTCACCTCAAGAGCATTACCAATACAACTTCCAAGCGGATAATTCATATTTGTTAATATTACACTAACATCTCTTTTGAATAATGCACCAATTTCAACCATTGCATTTGCTAACTCCATTGCTTCATCAATTGTTTGCATAAATGCACCTTTACCAACCTTAACATCTAATATTATACTTGAAGTTCTAATTGCAAGTTTTTTTGACATAATACTTGACGCTATTAAAGGTATTGAATCGACAGTTCCTGTAACATCTCTTAATGAATATAATATTTTGTCTGCAGGTACAATATTTTTAGATTGGCCAATAATTGAAATACCAACCTTATTTACACTTTCAATAAATTGATTCTCTGATAACTGAGAATTTCACCCTGTACAACTTTCTAGTTTATCTATAGTACCACCAGTCTTACCTAAACCTCTACCTGATATTTTTGCTACTTTCACACCATATTTAGCAACCAAGGGGCCATATATTAGACTTGTTTTATCTCCAACTCCACCAGTTGAATGTTTATCTGCAAGTGGCCCTTCAACGCCTTCTAAAGTGTATGTAGAACCAGAATTTATCATAGCTTTTGTTAAATAATAAAGTTCATTGGTTGTCATACCTTTAAAATAAACTGCCATTAGGAATGAAGACATTTGGTAGTCTTTTATTTTATTGGTTAAAAACCCATTAACTAAAAAAAGAACTTCATTCTCTGACAGTTCGATGTTATGTTTCTTTTTTTCAATTATAGATAAAAAATTCATTATATGCCTCTAATAGTATGTACATCTAGTTTTTTTATTTACTAACTTAGGTTTTATTCCTAATTTTTTTGGATCTCAATCAATGTATTTGTCCATATTTTTTTTAATTTCTTTAAAAACATTTCTTGTAACCATTTCAGTTTTTAATGAAATGAACTTTTCTGGCATCATAGGTTTTCCAAAAATTATTTTAATTCTAAACTGCCCTTTAGGACGTTTAACAAATAATTTATAAGAATCAATTATTGTAATTGGAATAATTGGTGCATAAGCCATTTGTGCAATTTTCATACTGGCAGGTTGAAATTCATTCATTTCTTGTTTTGCACTTCTTGTTCCTTCAGGAAAGATAACTAAGCTTCTTTTATACTCAGTAACTAAATCTTTTGCTTCTTTAACTGCATTATAAACACTTCTAGGATTATTTCTATCCATAGGTACATTATCAATTAAATTCATAAAGTGTTTAAATATTTTTTGAGTTCAAAGTTCTTTTTTAGCTAGAAAAGATACTGGTTGTTGCTTAGAAAAATCATTTACTGCAAGCATTAATATAGGGTCTATATTAGATTGATGATTTGATGCTAGAATAACACCTCGGTCTAATCAGTTTTCAACCCCAATTACATCAACATAAACATTTAATAACTGTAAAACTTTTTTGCTTTTCTTTTTAACTCAATTATATCTTCATTCCTCAGAATATAAATTAGGGTCTAATTTAATTTTTTTAGTTATTTTTTTGGCTTTTCTTATTGTCCTTCAAATATTATAAAAATTTAATATGAACTTACCTTTTCTAACATATGCAGTTTCTTTTTTTGTTTTTGCTTCAATAAACTCTTCTGGTGTTTTTAAATCTTCTTCTTGTGTATATTTAAGTTTAGCCATACTATTTCCTCTCATAAATATAAATAACAAATTTCTCCATATCAACTTCTTCTTTTAAAATAAAATCATCTTTATTTCAATTAGGAAAATATACGTCACCATCGTAATTATCTTTGATGACACTTATAACAAGTTTATCGGCATATTTAATAGCTTCTGTATAAACTTTTGCTCCGCCAATTACAACTAATTCCTCATCTTTATTTTTATAATTTTCAAATACAGTTTTTAAATTGTTGCAAACCACTATATCATTATACTCTAATTCCATTGGTCTTGAAGTAATAACAATATTTTTTCTATTAGGTAAAGGTTTAATTTTTAATGACTCAAAAGTATTTCTACCCATTAAAACTGTTTTTCCTCTTGTATAATTTACAAAATGTTTCATTTCTTCTTTTATATTTCAAGGCAAGTTATTATCTTTACCTATTATATTGTCTCTTGTTTGTGCTCATATTAGACTTATCATTAGACTGCAATATCTCCTTTAATTTGTGGGTGTGAAACATAATCTAAAAGCTTTATATCTTCAAACTTAATATCAAAAATATTTTTGCCTTCAAAATCAACTTCTACTTTAGAGAGTTTTAGTGGTTCACGAGTTATTTGAAGTTTTACTTGTTCAAGATGGTTTGAATAGATGTGCGCGTCTCCAATGGTATGAATAAAATATCTTGGTTTAAGTTTACATTCAAGTGAAACCAATATTAATAATAAAGAGTAGCTCGCTATATTAAATGGAACACCTAAAAAAATATCACCACTTCTTTGATACAATTGTAAATCTAAATAACCTGACTTAGAAACATAAAACTGGAAAAGTGAGTGACAAGGTGGTAATGCCATATCATCAACTTCTGAAGGGTTTCAAGCAGTAATAATATGTCTTCTTGAATATGGGTTATTTTTTATATTACCAATTAATTTTGAAAACTGGTCAACACCGTTAAAATTTCTTCATTGCTTCCCATATACCGGACCTAGTTCTCCATATTTTTTTGCAAAGTTTAAATCATTTTTTATTTTTTGTACATATTCTTGAAGTGATTCATTTTTATATTCTTCACTTTTTTTATAAAGTTCAAATGGTCACTCATTTCAAATATTTACATTATTATCTACTAAGTATTTAATATTTGTGTCTCCCTTTATGAATCATAACATTTCATGTACAATTCCTTTGAAAAACATTTTTTTTGTAGTTAGTAAAGGGAATCCATCTCTTAAATCATATCGAGATTGTGTGCCAAACTTTGATAATGTACCTGTATTTGTTCGATCATCACGTGACTCACCTTCATTAAGAACTTCTTTAATTAAATTTAAATATTGTTGCATTCTATTTCTCCTTTAACTCAAGTAAAATGGCCACAGCAATACAATATTTATTATCGTGGCTAATTGATAACTCAATACTTTTTAAATTATCATTCAAAATAGTTGGTTTTTCATTAATATATCCAATGTTAATATTGCTCATTAAAATTGGAGTATTTAATATTTTAATAATTGATTCCTTAGCCGCTCACCTTCCAGCTAAAAATTCTTTTTTTCTTTTTTTTGAAATAAATGAGTTATAAATTAATTGCTCATCTTGATGTAAAACTTTACTAATAAAATTATAATTTAATTTCATTCTTTTTATTTTAATTATATCAGTTCCAATTTTATACATCTTAACTCCAAACACTATTATATGCAAAAGAAAAATAATACTTAATCCACATATATCCACGTTTATTATAGTTATATCAAAAATCATTTTCATTATGAACTATATCTTTAATAGTTTTTTCATCACTTTGGTTTTCTTCTTCTTCATCACTACCATAGCTAAATTTACCTAATTTTAATTCACCACTTGGTGTAATCTCCATTCCTTTAAACAAATACAATGAAGTGTATGTTGATGATAAGAAAGGTAAAGTATCAAGATCATTTCTTGTCATAGAATTTACATAATTAATATTTTTAAAGTATCTATATGTTGAAATTGGATCTTTAAGTATTGATGTTATAAACCTTTCTTTATTATCACTATTTCTTCTTCAAGTTTTATTAATATTGTTGGCTAGTTTAATGAAGGGATTGTAATTTTCAACAAGATTTTCATCACCACCAGCTTTATCTAGTGCTCAATTATAGAAATTAACCATTTCCTCTTCAGTTAATCAACCTTCATGGTTATTCAAACTATCATTATTAGGTTTTAATTTATCATAAAAATATTCATCTAATGCATTGATCAAATCAATACTATGAACTGTTGTTCGCTCGGATTGATTACCATTTACATACAATTTAGAACCCATAAGCATAACTTCTGATACTAATCTAAAGATTGTTCTTGACTCATTTGGTAATGTTTCAATACAGAAGTTTACAGGTATTTTTAAAACATTATCAGATGAATACCCTTCAGACAAAATATCTTCATAATTTATGAAAAAATCTGATAATGAAGATAATGAACTATCTAAAATACTTTGTGAACCAATTATAGTTGTAGGTCTTACTATATATTTCATTGTACAAGCATTTGTATAAGTGAATGAATAAGTTGGTATATTAGGTATTCCCATATTTAATTTTTTTGAAAGTGAATATTTATTGTAAGCCCCGTCATTATTTAAATAATCTACAAGTTCTTCATTTGTCATATTTTTAAAATCTAAAATACCTACTCTTTGATTTTCTGTTGAAACCAATGGAAATGATGCTATAAATGATATTCCAATTGATAATGTCAATCCCAAAAAAAGACCATGTATAGCTCCTAAAAACGCATCTGCTTTTCCAAAAATCTTTACACTTACAATTCTTTTTCTTAACACAAAATAAACAACTAAGCCTATAAGATTTATAAATAAAAAAATTAAGATACTTACTGCTATATATATGAACAATGCAACAACAGTTTTAGCCATTTCATATGATACATTAGACCCATTTGTAGTTAATGGATCTGTACCTGAGTTATTAGGCAGCAAACTGTTAATAAGATTTGAAATGTTAGCACTAACTGAGGCAAATCACTTAGAAGGATTTAAAGGAGTTAGTTTTTCCATAATAAATGGTGTAATTGAATTTGTTATTAAAGCAGGCACAAAAAGTAAAATAATAATAACTAAAACTTGTAAAAAGAAAAAATAAAAAAGTACTAAAAATCCTTTTTTTATTCCATATACAGTACAAGCTATTATAATAGCAAAACTTAAGATATCAAAAAGTCATCACGGCCCAATATTAACTATCATTTAATAACCCCTTTATTTTAATTATTATATCAATTTTAAATTTATTTGATTATAAAACAAGATTAAATAAATAAACTTATAATTATTAAATACTTAAGTAAATGATATTTATAAATTATCTAAAAAAATAACTATATATAAGACATTTATAAGTTAAAATAATAAAATTTTAATTTATTTTTGTATATTTATACAACTACCCTTAAGTTGGTTTTGCAAATGATTTATAATTCTAAAATGATATATTAATGTATTGAATTTACTTTCAATAATATAATTACTATTATCTAAAATATTATCTAAAGCATAAATATTTTTTACAAAATAATTAATATTGGCAATAGCATTAGAAATAATTAAATCATTATATTCAAGTTCTAAATATAAAAGTGAGTTTTCAACAAATTTAATATTATAAAAATTACTTTGGAATAAGTTAAATCACCTAAACATTCCATAGAATCTGAGTATATTTTGTTTTTATAATTTTATTTCCACTATATTTAGTAATATATTCAATTTTATCTGACATATTACAAGGAATAACATTGATTATAATGTTTTTAGTTTTTTTTATATTTTATATGCTTTTGAATTTATATTAATACCTATCATTACAATATCATTAACAATATAAATTGAGATGATTGGATTTATATTTGTTTTATATTTGTCATCAATACTTGAACTAAACATACTGGAAAACCTCAATATAATGTTTTACTTTTTTTTATACATACTTTTCCCTCTATACTTATAATAATTAATACTAATTATTAAGTAAATAGAAATATTAACTTTATTATGCAAATTTTTTATAAAAAAAGAGCATCAATATAAAATATAATGCTCTTAAATTAAAATTTTAATTCTACGATAACTTCTTTTTTATACTCAAAAATAACATTTGCATCTTTAAGCATTTTTTTTGCAACATAATTTTGATCTGTTAGATTATATTTATCATTTGAGTATATAATCTTTTTTATTCCTGATTGAATTATGCTTTTAACACATTCATTACAAGGAAATAAACTTGTATAAATTATACAATCTCTAACATTAGCTCCAGCTGACAATATTGCATTAAGTTCAGCATGAACAACGTAAGCATACTTTGTTTCTTTGAAGTTACCATCTCTTACTCAAGGATAATCATCATCACTCAAACCTCTAGGAAGTCCATTATAGCCAGTTGCAACTACAGTGTTAAAATTGTTTACAATAACTGCACCTACTTGTGTTTCAGGATCTTTACTTCTCATTGCATTTAATTTAACCATTGCTAAAAAGTAAGTATCTCAATCAATATAATCTTTTCTTTTAGACATTAAAACCACCAAATTGTTCCATCAGGTTTAAATCTACAATATCAACCATTTGATTCTAATATATTATTTAACTGCTCATGATTAAAAATATTGTAATTATAATACATTTGTAATGCTGTTAATGTATTTACTGTATCAACTGGTGGGGAAGCTACTGGTATGAATATTGCAGAAAAAGCAACTGCAAATGGTGCTATTAATATAAATATTGGCAATATTAAAAACTTATCTGTATTTTTTCAATCATATTGAAACAATAAAGTAATGCTTGCAGATGATGCCATACCAACTATAATAATTACATAATCATTATATTTACCAACAAGAAAAGGAAATAAAAGTAATAAAATTAGTGGAAATATTAGTCTATTTTTTGAAAAAAGAACAACAGGGTCAGCTTTTCTGTTTCATGTTGTCACAGATAAAACACCAACTACACACGCAAGTATTACAAGTGGTCCTGAAAATATATCATTTGTCCCTGACATTAAAGTTGAAACAAAGAAACCTGCTAATATATAACTAGAAAAAGTTGCAACAGAAAACTTTCATTGTCCAACCAAACTTTCTGTATATCTAGATAATTTGATAGCATTACTTGAAACAAAAAATATCAAGATTAATGTTGGTAATGTTCCATATATATTGGCACTAAAACCATAGGTAAGTATTCTTCATCATTGATTACCAACAGAAGCTAGGTTTCTATTGATTGCACCAAAAAATAAATCAATAGCTCCTGTAGAAATGTTGTATTTAGAAAAATAAAATAAATATATTAATAAAGAAGCAATAGGTAAAACAAAAAACAATAAAAATATTATAGAAGAGTTAAATGTTGGAGTTTTCATTCTTGCAACAGCTGTCTTCAACTTAACATTATCTGATTTAGAAGGATTAGATAGCATATCATACAATTCTTCATTTGATAAATCATTAATTTCAACATCATCATCTTGTTCAATTACAATTTTATTAATTCTTTGAAAGATTTTACCTAACTTAATTTTCATTGACTCAATGCTTTCAATTACTAAGGTTTCTCCTTCAACAACAATATCTGATGCTTCAAATGCGAAAACAATATTAAGAATATTGATTTTATCTCTTTTTCCAGATTTAATTTTACTTTTAATTTTATCTAAGTTAGCATCACTTGAAACAGGCGTTCCAATAGTAACTCTAATAATCTTATATTCTTTTTTATCATTGACAAGATATGTAGCATACTCATTACTAAAATCAGGTTGTGATTTGTATTTTTCAACTTTAATTAAATAATTAATAAGATTTAGTTTTAACTTATTAAAATCTACTTTCATTTCTACACCTTATTTTCTATCATACTAATTTTAACATTAAATTCTTCTGGAATGTCAGATACAAATTCTAATTTTCTATTTGTTATTGGGTGAAAAAACTTTAACTTATGTGAGTGTAAATATTGTCCATATTCAATTTTAGAATCTTCTTTATAAGAATATAAATTATCACCTAAAACAGGATGTTTAATGTAACTCAAATGAACTCTAATTTGATGTGTTCTTCCAGTTTCAATAACACATTTAAGTAAAGAAAATTTGTTATATCTATTTAATACTTCAAACTTTGTAACCGCTCTTTTAGAATTAACTTCTGTTACTGACATTTTTTTTCTATCAGTTCGATGCCTACCTATTGGTGCATCAATTAAACCTGAATTAGGTTCCACATTACCATGCACTAAAGCAATGTATTCTTTATAAACTTTATTTTCACTTAACATTTTTACAAGCTTTTTGTGAGCAGCATCGGTTTTAGCCACAATTAATAAACCCGTTGTATTTTTATCGATTCTATGAACAATACCAGGTCTATAACAACCATTTATTGATGACAAATCTTTAATTTTATATAATAACCCATTCACTAAAGTTCCACTTAAATTTCCAGGAGCTGGGTGAACCACCATTCCATTTGGTTTATCAACAATTAATATATATTCATCTTCATAAACAATTTTAAAATCTAGATTTTCAGGTTTAGCATCTAAATGTTCTGGCTCAGGAATTATTATTTCAACAACATCTCCATCTTGAAGGATATATTTAGATGTTTGATATTCATCATTTACTTTAACATTATTATTATCAATTAGCTTCTGTATGAAAGTTCTTGATAAATCATACTCCTCTAATAATGATTTAGTTAAATACTTATCTAATCTAATTGACTCTGATGTAAAATTAAGCACTACTTTTTGTTCCATTTAATATTTCCTTTTTGTCAAGTTTTCAATTAGTTTTTAATTCTGACTTCCTTTTAATATAATTTAAAAAACTTATATAATTATCATTTTTTTTAGAATAAAAATTTGACCAATAAATAATGTATAAATCATTAATAGTTACTTTATAATCAATATACTTTTTATATAGTTCTTCATTTCTTTTGTAATAAACTCTCAATATTTCTTCAATAATATACATAACAAATGCCAAAATTATTAAAACAACAGAAATATTAACAAAAACATCAGCAAAATTAAATATATAATTATTTGAACCTAGAAAGTTAAAGTCTCAATGTAAAAAGTCAATAACTCCACCTCGTACACCAGTTAATGATTCTTCTGGCGCTCATGCTCTTGCTAACAAGTTACCATAACTTCCAGCTACCATAAAAGTCAAGCCTATTAATCAATATTTTTCGCGCACAAATAAAAAAATAATTAGTATTAATATTGAAACAACAGCTGCAATTGATATAGCAAGAGTTGGACTATTAGAATTCATTCCATAAGCAGCACCTGGGTTAATTTTATATTCTAAATTGACTAATCCTTTTATAAATGGTTTTCTTTCTCCTTGAGACATAGTCCCTTCAACAAGAGCCTTAGAAAATCAATCTACAAACAACAAAAAGGAAATTATTGGTAGACAAATTACAACCTTAAATTTCCAATTGTATTTATAATTTTTTAAATACTTTAATAAAAAACTAATTTTTGATTTCATTATAACTCACCTAACTGTTTTAAAACATCATAACAATTATTGCATACACCATCGATTAAATTGTCATTTAATGTTCAACATCTGGCACATTTTTGCCCTACTTTTAATTCTACATTAATTTCAGCAAGCTTGTCATTATCATTTGTTATATTTTGTTCAAAAATTATTGAATTAACTATAAATATTTTATTTAAATCCTTAATTTCCTTTACAAAATTGATACTATTATTTAGTTTAATTTTTAATACTGCGTCAAAATTTTTCTTAATAATTTTATTATTTCGAGCTTGTTCAAGCGCTTCATATGCAATATCTTTTAACTTCATAATAAGTTGTCACTTTTCATCAAATTCATCATTCTGTTTGAAATTTTGTTCTTTGTTATCTAATAAATGAATTGATTCTTCTTTATTTTTTAAAGACATATTCTGATAAACTTCTTCTACTGTATGTACTAAAACAGGTTTTAACATATCAAGTAATGCTCATAATTGTTCATACATGACTGTTTGAACTTGTCTTCTTCTTAATGAGTCTTTTGAATATACATATATTATGTCTTTTATAAAATCAAGGTAAAATGATGATAAATCATTAACAATATAATTATTTAAAAGTTTAAATCCTTGATTAAAGTTATAAATATTTAAAGAGTTAATAAACTTTTCTTTAACCTTAGATAGTTTATGTAATGCGTACTTATCAACTTCTTCTAAATTTTTTTTATAATTTATATTTGGATCAAAATCTACTAAATTATTTAATAAAAATCTTAAGGTGTTTCTAATTTTACGATAAGATTCTGAAACTTGCTTAATAATTTCTTTACCTAATCTTTGATCATCTGTAAAATCAGTTGTAAATACTCATAACCTCAGTATGTCTGCACCTAAATCATCTGTTATAGCTATTGGGTCAATAACATTACCAACTGATTTAGACATTTTTTTACCTTTTTCATCATTAGTCATACCATGTGTTATAACAAATTTATATGCAGGTTTTCCATCATAGACAACTGAATTAATTAATGAAGAGTTGAATCATCCCCTATATTGGTCATTTCCTTCTAAATATAAATCAAATGGTCTATCAAATCCAAAATTTTGTTCTAATGCGATATTTGAAGAACCAGAATCAAATCAAACATCTAATATATCTTTTTCTTTTTCTCAACCTTTATTTTTATATTTTTCAGGTAAGAAATGATCTGTATTATTACTAAACCAAGAGTTAGTACCTTCTTTTTCAATAACTTTGATTGCAAAGTCAATAACGTCATTATCTAAAATAGGTTTTTTATTTTCATCAAAGAAGGCAATAATTGGAACACCTCACAACCTTTGTCTAGAAATTGTTCAGTCATTTCTTTCTTTAATTATATTTCTTAGTCTTTCTTTTGATCATTCAGGGTTTGTATTAATTTGATTTACTATTACATTATCGATTTCATCTTTAACAGAACTTAAACCTACAAATCATTGACTTGTTGCTCTAAAAATTATTGGAAGTTTTGTTCTTCAATCATGTGGATATGAATGTTTAACAAATTTAAGCTTTAAAAGTATTCCTCTTTTTTCAAGATCCTCACCAATTATTTTGTTTGCATCTTCATAGAATACACCCTCTAATCTTTTGTCATTTATTGTTACATCAAACTTACCTTGGTTATCAATTGGTGCAAATGGTTTTATATTATAAGATTTTACAATTTCAAAGTCATCTTCACCAAAACCACCAGCTATATGAACTAAACCAGTTCCTGATTCACTAGTAACATGATGACCTAAAACTGTAAAACTTGTTTTATTTTCATACCATGGATGTTTATAGGTTAGATTTGTTAATTCTTTTCCTTTGTATATTGAATTAACTTTGAAATTTTCAAGTTCAATTGTATTAGTAAAATTTTCAACTAGGTCATTAGCTACTATATATTTTTTATTATTAGATAAATTTTCAACTAATGCATAGTCTAAATCTTCACCCAATGCAATTAATTGGTTTGAAGGCACAGTCCATGGTGTAGTTGTTCAAAATACTAGAAAAGTATTTTTGAAGTTAGCATCATTTAATATTTCACATGCAACATAAATACTTGGTGACCTTACTTCTTTATATTCTATTTCTGCCTCAGCTAATGCAGATTCACTTGAAGGAGATCAATAAATAGGTTTTAAATCTCTATATATTAAATTTTTTTCTACCATTTTCTTGTATAATTTTAATTCACTCATTTCAAAATCATGAGATAAAGTTAAATATTTTTTATCATAGTCACTAAAAATACCTAATCTTCTAAATTGATTAGATTGTACTTCAATTTGTTCTAAGGCATATTTCTTACATAATTCTCTAAACTCAACAGGTGGTGTTTTCTTTCTATCAACACCTGTTTTTGTAACTGCAGTTTCAATAGGTAGTCCATGTGTATCTCACCCCATAATATAAGGAGAGCAATATCCAGTATAGTTTTTTCATCTAACTATTATATCTTTTAAAATTTTATTTAATGCATGACCAACATGAATGTTTCCATTTGCATAAGGTGGACCATCATGTAATACAAAACTTTTTTTACCTTTATTTAAGTTTATTTTTTTATTGTATATATCTTTTTTAGTTCATTCTTCTTCTATAATTGGTTCTTTAAGTTTTAAATCAGCCTTCATATCAAAATCAGTTTGATACATTAACAAAGTATCTTTATAGTTTTTTTCCATAGTATTCCTCCTAAAAAATAAAAAAAACTCCAAAAATAGGAGCGAAATATCGCGGTACCATCCTAATTCAAACACAAAAAAATAGATTTTTATGTTCCTTTATTTTAGTATTTACGCAACCATAACGAAGAGTTCTAATAAGTAAAAATACCGTTCTTCTCTCATGCCTAGAAGTAAGTGATAAATCATAAATTTTTCTACTAATTTTCACCAAACATTAGCTCTCTACAAGAAAAGTTTTTATAATTGTTGTCTTACTTATACATTTTAATAACTATATTTATTATATACATATTTATTTGCTATTAATAATTTTTATTACAATTTCTTGGATTTTATTTTTTACAATATCAATATTTTCATCTAATAAATGAGAATTTTTATTTAACAGTTCATTAACATACTCTTCATAATTAGAAGGATTTGATTTTATTTTTTTTAATGTTAATGTAAGTTCTTCTTTAAAACTATATGCAAAACTAACAGCTTTAAAAATTATTTTTTCAGCATTTTGTCTAGTAACTTCATAAATTCCTTTTACTTTATCTATACCAGTATTTAAATAATCTTCTTTTGTTTTAAAAACTGATAGTTCATCTTCTAACTCTTTAATTTTGTTTTTTAATAATTCTATTTCTTCCATTTTGTACCTATTTTTTCTCTTGTTTTCTAATTTTACTTTTTTGAACGTTGTTTCTAATTAAATCAAAGTGTCCAGTTTCATTTAAATGATTTATTCTTAATTCATTTAATTCATCAATATTAGAACATCTTTTAATATCTCTAATGTATTTATTAGATAACTTTGCAATTACACTTGATCCATAACCATCTTTTTTAAATTGTTTATTTCTATTCATAAGATGAGTTAAATTTATAATAAAGAATAAGAATATAAATAAAAATGTCACTAAATAAGGTAATCATAAATAATTAGTAAGCTTGAAATCAACACTTGAACTTGGAAAATTAGGTGAGCTATAAACTAATGATGTCGCATTAACCCATCCAGCTTGCATTACATTCATCATATATCTTTGTGGTAATAAATATAAAAGAATATTTAATCATTCTAATTTTGCTATACTTTGGTATGGAAATGCAAGTCCTAAAAAATTATAACAAAACATATAGATAATAATTACAACAATATTACCTAATGTATAATTTTTATAATAAATGTAGACTGTATAACACATTAAAATAGATAATAGTCAAAGTAAAATTGAACCACTTACAAACATAAATCAATTAACATTACTTAATAAAGTTCTTTGTTCTTTAAAAAAAATCACTGTTAAACCTAGCATGATTAAAGAAACTATAAAATTAATAGTGAAACTTGCAGCTAAATGAGATAAAGGACTTAAATAATTATTTGCTTTAGTATATGTGATTCTACTTGTAAAACCAGTTATTCTACTCATATTAATTGTTCTATAAAATGTATGACAACTATTCCTTACAATTAAACTACCTATAGCACTTGCAAAAATAAATGGGTCTGAACCTTTAAATGCTAATCAAATAAATTGTGTAAATATTATTAAAATCACACCTAAAAATACATTTAGTGGAGAAAATATAAATGACTTAATCCACAATAAATAAAGTCTAAAAAAGATTTTTGTATTAGAAGAGTTGTTTTCAAGTATTATTTTTTTGTTCTCTTTCATGACATTCTTCCCTTTTCTTTTAGTTTATGTTCAGTATTTTTATTTAACATATTTCTTAATTCAATAATTTGATCAAGTTCATCAAAACTTGAAGCTCTTTTTATAGCATAAATTATACCTAAGTGTTTTTTAGTATTAGAGTATCTTTTATATTTTTTATTATCATCTTCAAATAAACTTCTAAAAATTTTAATTACAAATATTAATGATATTAATATTAAGAGGATACTTACTAAATAAGGTATTCAATAATTACCTCCATAACTGAATGTATTGTCAGTCATCTTTGGGTCATCTATCCATCCTGATGCCATTATATTTAACATATACCTTTGTGGGAATAAAAAACTTATAATAATAACTATTTGAGATTTTTCTAATGTTCTATAAGGTATACCCAAACCTAATAAATAAACTGGTCCAAAATAATATATGTTACCTATTACATATGCTATTTCAATTTTTTTACAACTTAATGCAACTATAAAAGCCATAATATTTGATAGAAAGACTAATAGAAAAAAACCTGCAAAGAATGCCAATCAATTAACATGTTTAATTAAATATCTTTGATCTTCAAATGCCATTGCAATTGCAATTAGTGAACCTGTTACAAAAAGATTAACAATTTGATTAAACAATATCATAGTTGTAAAAACTAATGTTTTAGAAAGACTTGTGCTGAACATTCTATGAAAAAAATTGTTTTGTTTAAAATCATGAATTGTTTTAATAAAGTTGAATAAACAGTTTCTAATTGTCCCAATACCAATTGCACTTGCAAGTATAAATGAGTCATAAACTATATTTTCTCCTGCATTTTTAAATGCTAACCAAACAACCATAGTAACAATTGTAATAAATCATCCTGAAAATATTATGAATATATCACTTTTATAATTTGAAAATTGTATACTAAAAATAAGTTTAAATAGTTTTCTACCATTATATTTCATTTTGATTACCTACTTTATTTTCTTTTTTCTAATCTTTTCATTATTCTATTTTCTTGTTTCATGATTCTAATTTCTTCTTGTATATATTTTTTCTTTAATAATTTTAATCTGTTAAGATCTTTTTCACTAAGATTTGTGGTTTTTTCACTTGCATACTCTAAAATATTATTTGACTTAAATAATTTCATTAAAGTATTATCTAAATAATAAACAAAAAAAGTAATTTTATCTAAAAATGTAAATATTGATTTTTTATAAACTAAACTTGAATCTAATTTTGAAGCAAACTTTCTTGTTTTTTTGATAAATTTAATTAAGTTCAATATTAACAATTTGATATTGTCAATATTTTTTTTGCTCAATGCTGTGGTTGACACTTGTATTAACTTTTCATGTAACTCAGTTACATGATAATTAATGTTTTTTATATGTACTATATCTTGCTCATTTTCAAACTGTTCATTAATAGTTAAAAACTTATTATATTGTTCTTTAAACAAATTCAAGTGAACCTCAAAGTTTTGTAAAATAGGTTTAAAAATTGGGTCAGGAGTATATGAAACTTCTTTTTTTTCAATTGCATCCATTACTTTTAATGAATAAGTTTCGAAGTTAATAGTTGGGTCTCAATCGTCTGTATAATCATCTGATAATATTAATCCCGATTCTAGAACTATAACCCGATTACATAAATAATGAAAAGTTGTGTCATCAGGTGATATTATTACAAATGTTGCATTATTTGTTTCTTTATATTTTTTTAAAAAGTTTAATATTCTAACTTTAAAGTCAATACCTATTGTTGATGAAACTTCATCAAGCACAACAAGTTCAGGTTTATGTAAGATTGCAAGTGCAATTGAAAAAAGTTGTAATCAGGAAGTATTACAACTATTTAAAACTTTATTTCATCTTGTTGCTATGTCAAATGTAGAAATTACTTCATCGATTCATTCTTTATCATTAATATTATAAATTTCTTTGTACAAATTAAAAACTTCTCTAATCTTAAAACCATCTGGTCATGAAGTTTGTCTAAATTGAAATCCTATTGCAGATAAAGCATCTCCCTGAATAAAGTTATATTCTAAAATTCCACCAGTATTTTTAATTTGGCTAGCAATTAATCTTCCTAGAACGCTTTTACCAGATTGATTAGGACCTATTACACTTACACCTTCTCCTCTAAAAATTTTTAAATTTATTTTTTTTATAGCTCATATTTTTTTATTAAAAATTTTAGATACATTTTCAAGTGTTACAATCCAATCTTTCTGTGTCATTGTCATACCCTCTTATTTATTTCTTTTTATAAATTTAAAAACTAAGTCAATGTATTCCATGTTGTGTTCAATAAATGTTCTTATATGCTCACCAGTTTCAAATATTTTTATTTCATCTTTACTAGTGATTTGATTTCTTAATTCAAATATTTTTTCAGAATCTTTATAACTAGTAATTACATCTTTTTTTGAATGTAAGAACATAATTGGAAACGTTTTTTTGCATAAAGGCACGGTTGATATAATTGACTTTTCCAATACATCAATTTTATGTTTTTTATTATACATTTCTAAGAGTTTTTTAACAATACTCTCAGACATTTTATTATTAAAGATTTTAACATAACTAGATAATAATGTTTTTAAAACTTCATTTAAATGTAAAAAAGTTGAGTCTGAAATCCCTAAAACAACTTTATGTTTTTTAAAATTAGATGATAGAGCATACCTATTTAACACATGCGCACCCATACTATATCCAATAAGAATAACTTTTTTTACCTTAAAATTATTATTTAAATATGATAATGCAAATTCTAAATCTTTTTGTTCATTTACACCTAATGTTATTGGAGAATGATCTGAACCACCATGATTTCTGAAATCAAATGCAAAGATGTTAAAGCCAAGTTTTTTTAAAAAATAACTTGATATAAATGATGATTCTTTTGAGGATGAATAACCATGCAAACTAACTACTCAAACTTTATTTTTTTTATTATGTGAATATACTGCTTTTAAAAGTTTTTCATCAAATGATAGGAATGAAGTTTCTTGTATTTGATTATAATCTACACCCAATGAAAAACCATTTCCAATTTCGTTATCAATCGCCTCTTCGTAAAGTTTTATTATATCTGTAGATTTAAACTTGCTTAAATAATCTCTTGAATCTAAATTTTTTTTATTTAATAAATTAAATATATTATCAATCAAAAAATCCATATTATTTCTCCTTAATAATTATTATATAAAAAAACATTCAATATTTAGTTAATTCTAATTATTGAATGTAAAATTTTATTTTAAACAGTTATTGTTTTCATTATTGCCATCATTTCATTCAGCACCATATCTACAACTGTTTCAGTCTTTATTAACTTTATTTAATGCTTGATTATATTTTTCCATAAACTCCTTGATTTGTTCTTTATTAAGTAGTTTTTTGTTTTGGTAAGCTTTATAAAATTTAAATTGTGCAGTTCCAAAAGATTCATATGATCTTGAATATGGTTGAATATAATTTACAATATATTGAATTGGCATAGCCTTTGTATAAAGTGGTAACATAAAGAAATTTTTGTAAAAATAGTCATACTCTTGTTTTGCAAATCCTTCTAATCTCTTAGTAATAACTACTTCTTGATTATTTTCACTATTTTGAGTCTCAAAGTTTTTGTATTCTTCAAACATACTATTAGATTCTGTTGTTATTATTTTTTTATTAATATAATATTCTGAACCATTAAGTTGTTCATAGTTTGAATCATTTGATTTTGTTTTATCAAATATTCTAGTTGTTCCTATGTATCCTTTATAAGCTCCATTTATCAATAAAGTATCTAAGTAAGTTGATGGGTCTTTATAATCAGGTGATCAACCACTCATAAATAAATCTGTTCTACCTTCTTGACCAATACCTCGATAGTCATCAGTAGATGTTGGTGTTGTAGTTTTTATAAATATTGGATTATTCTCGATACTATTAAAACCTTTAATCATAAAGTTTATGTAAGGATTCATTGAGTTACTTGTTACAGGACTCAAAGTTAATGTTAATTCAATTTTCCCATCATCTCTGTTTGAAGCAATGTTATTTTCAGATATAAATTTATTTATAGAATTTATTAATTCAGATCTATCTTTCTTTATTAATTTTTTACTATTATCTAAGAGCGGATCGTTACCATCTTTTAAAGAATAATTATCTTCTGATTCTTTTATTGTATTAGTTCTTTCATCATAAACATCAGAAACAAACTTTGTATAATCTTTATTATCATTTGTTGGATCTTGTGATACACCTAGACCAGTATAGACATTTCTAATCATTTTTGATGGTTTTCCAACTTCATCAATTGTTTTTGAATAATATCTAACCATTTTAGATCTATCTAGTGATGTAGAAAGAAATGCTCTTACATCTCTTGATTGTAAAAGTTTAGTTGCATTTAAAGCACGTTTTTGTTCTTCAACACCTTTTGAAGCATCATTTAAGTTTCTATTATAATAATTGTAAAATAAAACAAATGTTCCAGCTAATTCAACAGATTTAGTAGAATATGTACCTTCAAAAATAGGATTTTCATAATTATCGCCAACATAATCAGTTCAACCTTTTAAATCATCAGCTGATAATATAAATCCATTTGTTGACCCAGATTCAAATAAAGTTCTTGTTCTTGAAGAAGATGCTCCTTCTAAATAATCAAATTCCAGTCTTTTAATATGAACATCATCTTTTAAAACATAATTTTCATTTTTTTCTAATATTACTTTACCATTAGGATTAACTTGTTTAGGTAAATAAGCTCCACTAAAATATGTATCTTTATAATTTTTTATGTCAGACTTTGTCTCATCATATATTGGTGAAAAAACTGAGTAAGTTAATAAACTTTCAAAAAAAGGTGCTTTTTGTATCAGTTCGAAAGTTACAGTATTATTATTATCATCTGGAATAATACCAAATTTCTTATTTTCTATTGCATCATTGAATACTTCATCAATATCTGATTGTGTAGTATTGCTATTTGTTTCTAACTCTCCAATTTTATCAAATATATCTTCAGCACCAACTATGAAACTAGTATATAAACTTGATACATCTGATGCATTACCTGGTATTAATGCATATTTTGCAGCTTTTAAAATATCTGATGGTAATATTTTTCTACCAACTTCACCATCGGCTGATACTCAATTTAGATTTTCTCTAAACTTGTATGTTCACTTAGTATAATCATCATTATGGACACCAACATAATTATATATATTATTTTTATTATCATGATTATTAGCTCCATATTCACTTTCTACAAGTGCTCCATATAATCTACCATATTGGTCTGAAGAAAGTAATGTTTCAAACGTGTTTGCTAAAAAAATAGAATCTGATGATTGCATAGTGTGGGCTGTATTCCAACTTGAAACATTATAACTATAAGTATCTTTATAAACTGTTTCATCAATTTCTCTATTCATCAAATAATCAAGTGAAATACCGCAAGATATTGTTGAAGATGCAACTATTGAACTAATTGCAGAAAGACTGAAAAAAGATAATACTTTTTTAAAAACTCTGCTCATTTAATTCAACTCCTTTTGTTTTAAGTCATTTTTAATTTTTCTAATTTCACGTTTATTTGCTCATATATAGTGTCCATCTTTTACCTCTTTAAAATAAGGTAAATCAAATAAATAATCATGATGTTCTTTTTCTGGATTATAAATTATTAATTCAGTTTCTCGTGATAAATCTGGTTCCGGAATTGGAATTGCTGATAAAAGAGCTCTAGTATAGGGATGCAATGGATTATTAAATAACTCTTCTGCAGGAGCTAATTCAACTATTTGTCCTCTATATATTACAGCTATTCTATCTGCAATATGTCTAACAACAGATAAATCATGGGCAACAAATATATAAGTTAAATCAAGTTCACTTTGAAATTTTTTAAATAAATTTAATACTTGAGCTCTTATGGATACGTCTAATGCTGATATCGGTTCATCTGCAACTATAACTTTAGGTTTCATAACTAAACTTCTTGCAATACCGACTCTTTGTCTTTGACCACCAGAAAACTCATGAGGATACCTAGATAAATGTTCAGGAATAAGTCCAACAGATGTAATTGCTTTTAAAATTATATTTTTTTTAACATCATTTCAGTTTACATCTTTTAATGTTTTTATATCATTTGGATTATTTTTGTTATATTCTTCTAAATATTTTACTTTTTCATCTTCACTTTTAAATAAATGTGGGAAATTATCCAAACCTTCTGCAACTATTTCTTCAATTGCCATTCTATCATTCAGTGATGATCCAGGGTCTTGAAATATCATTTGAACATTTCTTCTATACTCTTTTTTTTCAAACTTTGTTTTCTTATCAAACAAATATGAATTATTAACTATTTCATCAATAGATGGCATATCTAAAAATTCAATTAATTCTGCAAATGATTCTTCTTCTTGTAAACTGTATTGTTTTTCTATACCTTTTCATTTGTAATAATAATTAATTAATTCCTCATCTTTTACAATATTTCTTGAAACAATTTTATTTATAAGATTAAATTCTTCTTCAAATTTTTGGATAGTTTTATTATTTAAATTATTTTTTAAAACCGCTTCTTTTAATTCATTTTCAAATATTGTTTCTTTTAAAGTTGATAATAAATTAGTTATTTTATCAGTAATTGAATTATTTCTCTTATATATCTTTAATATTTTTTCGCAAGCTTTTAAATTAATATTTTTATCAATTCAGAAATCTTTAATAAATGAAACAAGTGTTAAATACTCAGGATCATTTCTATCAACATCATTTGACTCTAAAATTGATAATTGCTTATTACATTCCTTTCAGAAATCAAGTCTGCTTATATAAATTTTTGAATTATAATAATTAATAAATTTATCTCTTTTTTTAAGAGGAGAAGATAATGCCATAAGCTGTTGATGCATTTCTTCAAACCACTTTAGTTCTGCTAAAAAATCTTTATGATTTGATACTATATTAGATCAACATTCCATCATTTCAAAAAAATTGTTTGCTAAATCATTAATTTTTTTAATTTTTTTACTAATCTCTGAAATTTTTAATATGCTTTTATACATTACCTCGACAAACTTTTTAAGTTTTAAAATTATTTTTTTTGTTTCTTCAAGTTTTATTAAAATTGACTTTTCTAATTTAAGTGGAATATCTTTTTGAAAACTACTTATATTAGTAACAAACTTTATCATTCTATCTTCAAACATAACAATTTTATTTATTAATCTTAAGTCTGACAAAATAACATCTTTAACATATAATATGTTATTTTCCTTATTCATAGTTTTAAATTCTAAATCATTAAAATCATTTGACTTTATTTTTAAATAAACTTGTTTAAGATACTTAATCCTTTTGTCTATTTCAACTGTCGTTACACTCATTCTTGTTTTCATAATTGATATATACTTACCAATTTTTTTTATAAGAATTCTTAAATTAGTTGGTCTACCGACTAAGATTTCATTTTCAATATAAACTGTACCATCTTTAACAGGTTGCACACCAACGATTGCTCTACCAATTGTTGTTTTACCACTTCCAGATTCACCAACCAATCCAAAGATTTCACCTTTAAATACATCAAAATTAGCACCTTTTACGGCAGTATTAACTTTACCCTTAGATTTAAATTCTATTACTAAATCTCTGATATTTAATAATGTCTCAGTTAAGTTGTTAGACATATGTTATCCTACCTTTTCTACTTCTTTGATTCTTTCTTTTAAATTTTTTAATATTTTTGGTTTATCAACTTTTGGTGATCTACTATCTAATAATCAAGTTTTTGCATAATGAGTTTCACTGATTTTAAACATTGGTGGTTCTTTTATAAAATCTAATTCAAGTGCAAATTTATTTCTTGGTGCAAATGCATCACCTTTTATATTATTAAATAATGATGGTGGAGTACCTTCTATCGAAAATAACTCTTCACCTTTTTTACCAAGCTGTGGCAATGATGATAATAATGCTCATGTATATGGGTGAGCAGCATTATCAAATATATCTTTAACAGTTCCAACTTCAACTATTTGACCTGCATACATCACAGCTACTCTATCAGCAATTTTTGCAACAACCCCAAGGTCGTGTGTAATAAATATAACTGTAAATTTATATGTTTTTTGTAAAGATTTAATTAACTCAAGAATTTGAGCTTGAATAGTAACATCTAAAGCTGTTGTTGGTTCATCACAAATAAGAACTTTTGGTTTACAAGCTAAAGCAATTGCTATAACAACACGTTGTCTCATACCTCCAGAATACTTACCTGGTATGTCTTTGTATCTTTTTTCAGCATTTGGTATCCCTACTTGATTTAATAAATTAATAGCTTCTTTCTTAGATTCTTTCTTTGACATACCCTGTTGTTTTCTTAATACTTCACTAATTTGAAATCCTACTGATAATAGTGGATTTAATGATGTCATTGGATCTTGAAAAATTGTTGCTATTGTTTTTCCTCTAAGTTTTCTAACTTCTCTTATTGCTCTAATCTTATTAATTAAAGAAATATTTTTTATTTTACTTCAATCAATAAGTATATTATTGAAGTGTTCAACATCAACTGTCTTATTTAAGATAATGTCTCCACATATAGCTTTAAACTCGTTTTGAATACGATTTAAAGTCAAGTTATTTAAATAATAATTTAAAATAAATTCTTTGTCATCATTATCTATAGTTTTTGTTTCGACATACATTTTAATGATGCCAATTATTTTCATAATACTTTTTTTTGTAAAAAGATTTAAGTTTTTTATTTTTGTAATATTAATTTCATGTTCTATAATTTCTTCATATAAAGCATTTATTTCAGATTCAACTACTTTATTATTATTAATTTTTTGAATTTCAGAATTAATAAAGTCTAATTGCTTATTTACTTTTAATAACTTATTATTTTTATTAAATAAGTTTTGGTTTTCTTTTTCAAGCTTTAAAGAAATTTTATTTTTTTTAGAGTTTAAAGATTCTAATAAAGTTTTTACTTTAATTTTTGATTCTGAGTCAGTTAATTTTAAATTAGTAAGTTTAATATTTAAATCAGAGACTTTTTTTGTTAGACCTTCTTTAAAAACTTCATTATCCTCTGTTAATATCAGTTTATTTATCATATAAAGATCTTTTTCAAGGCTATAAGCTATTTTTGAAGAGTAAGAAGGTTTTAATTTATAAAGATTATCAATTTTTTTATAACAACTTCTAATGTTTTCTTTACTTATTTTGATAACAGACTTGATAATATCAGAAGCTATTAATGGATTCTGTAAATTAACAATGTCAGTTGGTTGTTTAAAATAATCAAATTCAGAGTTAGGTCTATATACTATTGAACCATTACTAATTCAACCATTTGATTCAATCATTCCAGTAAATGTCTTTGTAATAACAGATTTACCACTACCTGATTCACCAACTACTGCAAGGATTTCTTGATCATAAACATCTAAATCAACATTTCTGATAGCAGTTAAAAACCTACCTCTAACTTGAAATTTAACTTCCATGTTTCTTACTGATAAAATTCTTTTTTCTTTATTCATATTTCGATCCTATCTATGTGTTTTAGGGTCTAGTGAATCAGCAAACACCTTACCTGCTAGAAAGAATAATAATGATATTCCACCAACAAATAAAACAGGAATTATAAGTAGATGTGGAAATACTTCTCAATCTGAACCTAATAATAATTCATTTAATATAGATCCAAGTGATGCTTGATCAAGAGTATTTGTTACAAAACCAAAATTATAATAAGCAAGTAATGAATCTAGACCAATTGCTGTTGGAATCGCAAATGTTGATGTTTGAATAATTATTGGTAAGATTTTAGGTAGAATATTTTTTTTAATGATTTTATAATTTGGTGTACCTAAAACTTTTGATGCAATGTTGTACTCTGCATTTCTGATAATTATTATTTGAACCCTTATAATACTTGCTAATGAAATTCAACTAGTTAATGAAATTGCAAATATTATTATTGGTAATGTTGATACACCACCAAATAAGAAAATTATTATTAATCATAAAATTAATGAAGGTATCAATGTCATAAATCTTGTTACCTCGATAAATGCGATGTCTAACTTTCTATAATAACCTCAAATCGAACCGATTAATATACCTAATAAAATTTGTATAGAAGCAACAATTAATGTAAATATAAGTGTTGTTCTAGTACCTATTCACATTTTTGTTCATAAGTCTTCACCGAATCTTCCAAGACCAAATATATGTTCTTTACTTGGTGCTTCTATGTTAACTGATGGTGGATTCACTGGAACTGGTTCTGCACCGATTCCTATAGTAGCTGACATTAAAATTATAATAACTAATAATATTAAAGATATTAAGAAAGTTTTAGACCTAATAACTCTGCTAAAAACTGATTTTCAATAACTATATGGTTTATTGTTTATTTTTTCTGCTTCTTCAACTTTATTTCCGACTATTTTAAATAAACTTAAATCAATGGAATTCATTTCTTCTAAGGTATATAAATTTTGAGTCATAAATTGTCCTTTCTATTTTGTTAATTTTATTCTTGGGTCCATTATTGCTAAAAATAAATCACCCAATAAACTAGAAAATACCCCTGCTGCTGCTGAAATATAAATGTAACCAAGAACAACATATGTATCTTTATTTGATACTCCATTAAGTATAAATTTACTCATACCATCAATTGATCAATGTCTTTCAACTAAAATACTTGAACCAAATAATGTTATTATAAATACTTCTGGCAAAGTTTTTACCAATCTAATACTTGCATTTCTAAAAATATGAACATAAAATACATATCTTGAACTTAAACCCTTAGAGATAGCAAATTTAGTATAATCAGATGTCATTTCATCAACAACATATCTTCTTGTATTTACCACAATAAAAGGCATTATCAATAACATTACACCTATTACTGGTCATATTTTAGTTTCAAAATTTGATCCCTCATATGTACCGTTAGCACCAAAAACATATATTGACATTTTGTATAAAAGTGAAATTAAAACTAAAGCTGGTATTGCTGTAATTATTAAACTTGTACCGTTTATAGCGCTATCTGTAGTTTTATCTTTATGTTTAGCTGCTAAAATACCAAGTGGAACCCCAAATAAATAAGATAATACTACCGCTATTGATCCAACAGCAAATGATGTTGGAATAGATTTTTTAAACGCATCAAGTACAGGTGTACCAGGAACTCCTCCTGTAGCTTTATTCATAAATGCTCCAAGATAAAACCAAACTGTAGACTTTTCTCCAACTACTTCTGTTCCCACAATTTTAGGGTCTTTAATTATTTCCTTAGGTATAAATGGTGTAATATTTCTTAAATATATAAATAATTGTTGAAATACACTCCCATAAGCACCATATAATTTTTTCTTATTATCAAGTAACCTATAATATTGTTCACTACCAAATTCAATGTTAAGTTTTTCTAAATTTACATCTGATAAATAAGCTGAATCAGTTGTAACTACGCTAAGCATTATAAATATTATTGAAATTGCAATATAAAGAGTTATAAATGCATACAAAATTCTTTTTAAAGAATAACTAATTAAAGGTGATTTACCCATGAATTCTCGTAAATTGTTTCCTTCACGTTTAAAAAAGTAAAAGAACTTCTCAAATCGGTTTTTTTTCAGAACCTTAATTTCTTCGTCTAAATTTATGTCTTCAAATATTTTTTCTACTTTATCATCAATAATGAGATCATTCTGATCTACTTTCATAGTAATTCCCTTCCTATTAATTTGTTTCTTAATAAATACTTCCCTAATGATAATTAACAAATAATTAACTTACAACCATGAGTTGTCTAAATTTAATTACTAATTATTGCATTATGTTTTTGTGCAATAATTATATCCTAAATGATAATAACAAAATAGGTTTTAAATTGCAAGGATGTGAGTCACATAAAAAAAACAAAACTATATAGTTTTGTTATCATTTTTTTCTTAAAAATGTTGGGAAATCTCCATCATCATCTTCAGTATCTTCAATTTTTTGTGCTACTTGTTTTTGTTGAATTTGTTGGTCTACTTTACCTTCTTTTCATCTTTCAACTCTAGTGTTTATTTTATTTCTATCTTCTTCATTTCTTTTTACAAATTCAGGTCTTTTATCTTCTGAATTCATAAAACTTGTTCTTTGTTCATAGGCAGTTTCAAGAGGTTCTTGAGTTGCATCTTGAACGAATTCAAAACTATCATCTGAATAATTTTCTTGAGAAGAAGTGCTTTGATTTTTAGCGGAACTAGTTATTTCTTTAGATGAACTGTTAGAACTAATTGGTTCATAACTATCATCAAAACCAGTTGCTATAACAGTAACTATTAATTCGTCACCTAAGTGTTCATTTATTGCAATACCGAATATCACATTAACATCTTCACCGCTAGCTTGTTGAACAATATCAACTGCATCATAAGCATCATTTAATGATACGTTTTTTCCACCAGTTACATTTATAATTGCATCTTTAGCACCTCTAACAGATGTTTCTAATAAAGATGAAGTTATAGCCTTATTAGCAGCTTCAATTGCTTTGTCTTCTCCTGATCCTATTCCAATTCCAAAAAGTGAATTTCCTTTACCTTTCATAACAGTTCTAACATCAGCAAAATCTAAATTAATAACTGCTGGTACTGCAATTAAATCAGTAATTGTTTGAACACCTTGTTTTAATATGTTGTCAGCTTCTCTAAAAGAATCTTTAACTGGTATTCCACCAATTATATCTAACAATCTATCATTTGAAATTGTGATAATTGAATCAACATACTTTCTAAGTTCTTCAATTCCTTTAACTGCAAAAGAGTTACGTAATTTACCTTCAAATCTAAATGGTTTTGTAACTATGGCAATCACTAATGCCCCTGTTTCCATTGCAATTTTTGCAATTTCAGGTGCCGCACCTGTTCCAGTACCTCCACCCATTCCAGCAGCAACAAAAATTAAATCTGCTCCTGACAAAGCTTCTTTTAACTCTTCTGAAGATTCAATGGCAGCTTGTTTACCTATATCTGGATTAGCTCCAGCACCTAAACCCTTAGAAATTTCTTTACCTAGAATTATTTTATTTGGAACAACACTTGCTACCAAAACTTGGGCATCTGTATTTGCAATGTAGAAATCTACACCTTGAACTTTATCCTCAACCATTCTGTTAACAGCGTTACAACCACCACCACCAACACCAATAACCTTAATTTTTGCATTTTGTCTAAAATTGTTATCTAAAGTCATAATTTCACCTTACTATCTATTCTTTTGCTTTTCATATGTGTATTCTTCACTTATTGGACCATTACCATTTTGGTAATTACTATTAAAATTGTTGATACTTTCTCAACTATGATTATTTTGCACTAATTTATTTGCATTTGGAACATAATTGTTGTTATTTTGAAAACTTTTTTGTTGATTATATTGCATTCTTTGGTTTAATAAATGGGAGTTCTTATTTATCATAACTCTTTGATTATTGTTAATAATTCTTGGATCAACAATAACTCTATTATGGCCATTTAATTGTGGGTTTACTACGTTATGATTAACTTTTGGAAAGTTGTAATCATTGAATAATATTTGTTTTTTAAATCTTCCATTACTGGTTATAATTTCGCTTGAATTTTTATTGTTTATTCTAGACAACTTAATCATACCACACATACTAGTTAGTCATATCTCACTAGCACCTGTAACTAATGAATAATAAATGCTTGAAATAACTTTATATTTACTTCTTTGCAAAATTTTTTCAAAACCTGCTATTTCAGTCATTTTTCCAACATGTATTATTCTGGCTGATTTTAAAAACTGTAATTCTTTACTAATATAATTATCAACTTTGTCAATTACATAATTTATTTCTTCTGTAACGTAGGTTTTTAAGTCACTAGGTTTTAATTCATATAATTTTTTTTCTGATGCAATATATTTTCTATAAATTACAGAGTCTTCTTTATCTTTTGATGAAAAGTCTAATAATTTAAAGATATATTTGTTTGCAACCTCAAATTTCGAATTAATTTTAGTAGCTAAATTTTGAATTATATTTTCTATTCCAAAATTTATAGATTCTTTTTTTATTAATGTTTCTTTACAAAAATAACTTATATCTATATTATTGTATCCCCAGTTAATTGTAATAAAGTTATCTTTGAATGTCCTATCATCATTTATTTGTCTTGCAATAGTATAAACGTCAAATGATAATGTTAATTTCTCTAAACCAGCATGTTCTAGAACACTTAAAAATGAATTATAAACTTTCTTATTAATTGTATAAACCTTAGCGTTCATTGAAACACTATTGACATTTGTTGCATTTATAGGTGGAATTGCTGATTTTATATGATTGTTTATTGAAAATAGATATGGTTTTAAGTTTATTACAATATTTCTATCATCAAAATTTATTCTTCTTGCTTGTTCATATAAATTATTTATGTGATTTACTGTTACAATGTTTTCTGTTTTATTTAATAAAATATTAGCAACAGCATCTTTAATCAATAAAGTATTAGATGGGAAAACGATACAAATTCTTTGAAGTTTAGAATTAAAACTAACATTATAATTTGAGACAAATTTTTTTAATCTTGTTGAAACTCTGAAAACATCAATTATTTCATCTTCATCTGTTAATCATTTACCTTTGATTCTCTCTTTGCAAATTACCTTGAGTCCAGTATTATCTCTAAATACACCAACTGCAAACTTTAACTCTGTTTTAGTTACTTCAAATACAGCATAAACTTCTTTAAACATTTTCATCACCCACTTTCTTTATTGCTCATAATTTTGCACTATGACTTCTATTATTAAATTCTAATTCAGATAATGACGGTTTTATTGGTCTTTTTGTTAAAACTTCAAAATTTTTATTTAATTTTATATTAATTGGTAATTTATTATAAAACTTTTCGTCTTTATTAAAGGTTAATTTATGAAATATTTCTTTAACTATTTTTTCTTCTAATGAATGGAATGTAATTATTGCCAATACTGCATTTTTATCAAGTATATCAACAGCTTGATATAACGATTTTTCAAGGCATTCTATTTCATTATTAACTTGAATCCTTAATGCTTGAAATGTTTTTTTTGCCGGATGTTTTTTTTGCTTTAAAAATTTTTGTGGTATTGATGATTTGATTATTTCTACCAATTGAAAAGTGGTTTTTATTTCTTTTTTTTCACGATACAAACAAATATTTTTTGCAATTTTATTAGCAAATTTTTCATCTCCATATTTAAAAAATATTCTTGATAATTCACTTTCACTTAAAGAATTAACTAAATCTTTTGCAGTTATTTTTGTATTTATATTATCCATTCTCATATCAAGTTCTGAATCAAACCTATAACTAAAACCTCTTTCAGCATCATCTAAATGAGGACTTGATACACCTAAATCATACAAAATGCCATTTACTTTAGTAATACCCTCTAAATACAATAAACTTTTTATATTTATAAAATTTCCCTTTAAAATAGTAAAATTACTTGAAATTAATTCAAGCATATTTTTTGAATATTTAATTGCTTCATCATCTTGGTCAATCGAATATAAATGACCTTTTTTTAAACATTTTAAAATTTCTGTACTATGGCCCCCACGACCTAAAGTACAATCCACATAAGTTCCGTTTTCTTGAATATTAAGAATTTTAATTGATTCTTTAAGTAAAACAGAAATATGTTTATTTTCCATGTTAATTTACTCCGCCCAATTTTTCGGCTGCTTCTACAAGCTCTATTTTAGCCTTCTTGTCATAATCTAAAAATTTATCTTTATCTCATACTTCGATTCATTCACCAGCCCCAGTGATTTGAACCATTTTTGTAATACCTACTTCTTCAAGCAAATTGGCTGGAAGTTTTATTCTTCCTGAACCATCAATTTGAACCTCATCAGTGTTTGAAAAAATAGATCTTATTACTGTACGAGCAGATGAGAGAAGTGTATTTTGTGATTGTAAGTTTTTATAAAACTCAGTAAAGTTTTCTGGAGTTCTGATTTCAAGACATTGACCATCAATACTTCTTGTTACATAAACAACCGCCCCCAGTTTATTACGTAACTTTGAAGGAATGGTTAATCTTAATTTATTATCTAAATTATGTTCAAAACTTCCAAAAAGCATACTTTTGCCCCACTTTCTCCCACACAATATATATTATATACCACTTTATAGTTATTTCAAGGGAAATTGATATTTTAGTGTATTACTTTTGATTCATAATTAGATATTGAGTTATCGATTTTATTGTTTAAATTTATATAACTAGCGACAATTGATCTAATTTGTCTTTCTTTAAACTTTTTATTGTTATTACTTAAATAGTTTTTTAAAAAGATTGTGTAATAGAATTTAAATGATCTTGCTAATAATAATGCATTAAATGGATGTAGATCTTCAAGTAGTTCTTCAAAAGATTCTATATTATAAATAAAACTATTGGTTTTGATGTCAACATCTTTTAAGCACTGTTCAATTGTTAACGGTATAATAAGTAAGTATAAATCATTAAAAAATGCATATCTCATTTTGCACCTCCTTTAATAAATCGGCTAAAAATAAAAAAAACTTGCTATTAAATTGCAAGTTTTAATCTACTTTTTTAACTTCTTTATTTTTATAATAACCACATTCACGACAAACTCTATGTGGTCTTATCATACTTCCACAATTTGTACATGAAATTATAGCAGAGCTTACTAAAGCTAAATGACTTCTTCTTTTGTTTTTAGCAGCTTTACTGGTCTTTCTAAATGGTACAGCCATACTTTCACCTCCAAGTTAAAATTTAAAATCTTTTAATTTGTCTCACCTATCATCGGTTTTATTTTCTAGTTCATCTTCATACTCTTCTTCAGATAATAAAACGCAATTGTTGCCAACATAAGAAATTTTACCATAATTATTTGTTAAATTAATAGGAATATTTAAAACAATTTGTTCAATTGCATATTCTTTAAAGTCAAAACTATCACCTAAAACAACATTGTATTGATCACTATTTTTAATGTCAAAACAATATTCATCATTTCAATCAACTTCATTATTTTTAATTAAAATTTCGTTTCCGTCTCTAGAGTCAATTGCTAAAATATCGGATATAATTTTGGCCTCTATATTCAATATATTTGATGTTGTATCAAAATATGCGTTCCCTACAACTTTAATATTTAATATTTTTTTAATTAAATCATTATTAGAAATTAAAACTTCTTCATAAAACTCATTTAATTTTATAGTTCCTTTATTATAAAAGTCTTTTTTTAACATTATTTAACCTCAATATTTTCTTTTTTAAGATTGTTTAAAACTGAATTAAAACTAGAATTAATATCATCTTCTTTTAATTGTTTTTCATTTGAGTTAAATTTTAAATTTATTGTAATTGATCTTTGATTATTTTTTATTAAATTTTCGTCTTCATATACATCAACTAAACTTAGTTTTGTTAAATACTTAATGTCATTAATCACTTTTTTAATAATATCTAAATACTTTATTGTATTATTTAATATAAAAGTTATGTCTCTTGAAGAAGATTGAAACTTACTAATTTCTTTTATTACAACTTTTGACTCTTTAAGTTCTTCTAATTTAGTTATGTTTAATTCACAAACAAATGTTGGTTCTAATTTTAGTGATTGTTCATAACGTGGGTTTAATTTATATAGAAAACCTAGTAACTCGTTATTATATATAACTTTAAAGCTTATGTAAGGATGCATTTCTGTAATTAAATTATCTAATTCAACATATTCAATTTTGTTTGTATTTAAATTGTAACTTTTGAACACTTGTTGAACTATACCTTTTAAATAATAAAATGAAGATTTAGCAATGAAATTATGAAATTTATCTTTATATTGGTTACCAGAAATAAGAATACTTAATCTTTGTTCTCTTATATTTTTTAAATTATAAATATCTGCATATTCATATATTTTAAGATCTTTATTACCTCTTGATGCATTAAAACTAGCTACATCAATAATTGATCAAGATAAGTTAGTTCTAAAGGTATCTTTAAACTTACTTAATGGTGACAATAATTTAATTGGGTCATTTATTTTAAATAAATTTCATTTATCATTCATATCTGATGAAATTAATGAATAAGTTTTAATATTGTTAAAACCTTGACCATATAAAAATGATTCAACTTGGTTTTTTATTCTATTATTTAAGTCTTTTTTACTTGGACTTGATATTATATTTGGTGCAATTGGTTTTATTTTATCATAACCATATAGCCTTGCGACTTCTTCGCAAATATCTGCTTTATTACTTATATAAGTTCTTTTTGGATCAACTTCAAAAACAAGAACATCTTCTTCAACGTTTATTTTAAAGTCAAGTGTTCTAAACAGGTCTTTTATATCTTTAATTGTTAAATTAACACCTAATAAATTATTTATAAAATTTAAAGGAACTTTAATAATATTTGGTTTAGTATCATATTTGATAATTTCTATTGGTCCAGATGTACTATTATATATCTTATATCTATCTAACATAAAAATTAGTCTTTTTAAGGCATCCATGCAAAGATTAGGCGATAAAGGTTTTGTATATCTTTGAAACTCAACATTATTTAAATTAAAAGCTTTTTGTTGATTTCTCATAAATATAGTATCAAACCAACCAATAATAACTAATAGACTTTTAGTTTTATCATTTGGTTTATAATCTTCAACAATATTTTTTCCTATTTTGCTCACTTCTTCATTATTAGAATTAATTTGAATTATTTCTTTATCATCTATTTTCACTTTAACAAATTCAATTTTATCAATTTTATCAGCATCCAAAATTATAACTGGTTGGCCGGTTTCTAAGGCTATAATTTGTGATATTCTATCAAAAAAGTTATTTGTTTTTTTGATTCCATTAAATTTTAATCACATATCATCAGTCGAATAAATTTGGTTGGTAAATTTATCGACAGTTATTATATCTTTTAAGTTAATAATTGAATATGTAAGTGATTTTATAACTTTTTCTAAACCTTTATCGATTTTAAATTCAATCTTTTTAAATGAGTTATCAACTTTAATTTCAAAACCTTTAAAATAATCAACAATTTCTTTATCAAAATAATTTGCAATTTCTTTTAAAACCTGAAAAGCTGCTAATGCATCACTTCTATTTAAAGTTAAATCAAATTCTCAAACTGAGTCTAAGAAACCGATTCTTTCTAGAGCAGTTTCTGATCCAATTGATTTGTAAGTTTCTTCCTTAGTTATAATTTGATAAATTCCTTCTAATTCTTCTTCGTTTTGAACATTTTTGTCAAGACCAATCTCTTCAAGAGAACAAATCATCCCTTCAGAAACTTTACCTTTTATTTCTTTTTTAGTAAGTGTTTGACCAGTAGAAATAGTTTTGCCTGGTTCTGCTCATATTACATAGTCGCCTTCTTTAATATTGTGTGCACCACAAACTACAGGAATAACTAGATCTTCTCCACTATCAATAAAACAAAAATTTAAACTTGTGCCTTCAATAGGAGCAACATTGCCAACATGAACAATCTTTAGTCTATCATTTAAATCAGAATAATTTTTATATGATTCTACTTCAAACCCTAAACTATTAAGAGCGGTTGTTATTTCCTCATCTTTAACACCAACTAAATCAATAAATTTGCTAATTCATCTTCTTGTAATATACATTTTTACCTCACCTAATCTCCAAAAAAAGTAAATTGTTCTAAGAATCTTATATCGTTTTCATATAAATCTCGAATATTTTTTAAATTATATTTTAACATTGCAATTCTTTCAATACCAACACCAAATGCTAAACCAGTTATTTTGTCTGGGTCTAATCCATTAAGCATTAATACTTCTGGATTTATCATTCCAGAACCAAGTATTTCAATATAACCAGTGTTTTTACATATAGAGCACCCTTTTCCTTTACAACTGATACATTCTACATCAACCTCAGCAGAAGGCTCGGTAAATGGAAAAAAACTTGGTCTAAGTCTAATTTTAGTGTCTTCTGAGAATAATCTTTTACACATGTGTTGCAACAATCATTTTAGATTTGCAAAACTAATAGTTTTTCCGATTGCAAATACATCCATTTGCATAAATTGATGAGAATGAGTAGCATCATCGTCATCTCTTCTATAAACATTACCATAACTTAAGACAGCCATATTTTCAATTTTATTTTCAGCGCAGAAAGTTAGCATTCTTGAAGTTACGTTTGTAGCATGCGTACGTAATAAGCTTTTATTATCTACATAAAATGTATCTTGCATATCTCTTGCAGGGTGTCCAACAGGTATATTTAATTTCTGAAAACAATATTCATCTGTTTCAAACTCTAAACCACTTACAATTTTATACCCTAATTCTTTGAATATTTCACAAACTTCATTAACAACTAAATTAAGTGGATGAACTGAACCTTTTTTGAAACTTATACCTGGTAATGATTGATCAATTATTTCAGTTTTTAACTGATTTTTTAACGTTTCACTTTCATAAACAGACTCAATATCATTTATCATTTTTATCATTAAATTTTTGGCTTCATTAGACTTTTGACCAACTAATTTTTTTTCTTCATTAGAAGAACTACGAATATTTCTAAGAACATCATTCATTTCAGAGTCTTTACCTAAAAACTCTTTTTTAATTAACTCTAATTCTTCCTTATTTTGAACTTCATCAATTCTTTTTTTAAATCTTTCTAAAATTATTTCTATATTTTTTACCATATTATCCACCTTTAAAACCTATAATAAATATATTATATAATTATTAGTTTAATTATTACTACATACTTATTGTTTTTAATTAAACAATTATGAAAGAAATTTAAGATAAAAAAAAACCATACTAATAGTATGGATAAAAAATATTTTTTTTAAACTGGCAACTTCCTATTTTCGCATTATACTATCGTCGGCGTAACTGATCTTAACTTCTGTGTTCGGTATGGGAACAGGTGTGACCTCAGCACCATAATCACCAGATCTTTTTAAATTTTTTTGTTGAGAGAAGTTATTTAAAAAATAACTAAATCATTCTCTCAAAACTGAGTATTAGATGTTATATATATCTATAAAGCAATTGTTTATAAGATTTATTCTTTGAAAGTCCTCGATCTATTAGTATTGGTAAGCTTAACACGTCACCGTGCTTACACACCCAACCTATCAACCATGTGGTCTACATGGGATCTTACTTCTTAAAGAATGGGAAAATTCATCTTAAAGGAGGCTTCTCGCTTAGATGCCTTCAGCGATTATCCTTTCCGCACATAGCTACCCTGCTATGCCACTGGCGTGACAACAGGAGCACCAGAGGTGCGTCCATTCCGGTCCTCTCGTACTAGGAACAGCTCTCTTCAATTTTCCTACGCCCACAACAGATAGGGACCAAACTGTCTCACGACGTTCTGAACCCAGCTCACGTACCGCTTTAATGGGCGAACAGCCCAACCCTTGGAACCGACTACAGCTCCAGGATGCGATGAGCCGACATCGAGGTGCCAAACCTCCCCGTCGATGTGAACTCTTGGGGGAGATTAGCCTGTTATCCCCGGGGTAACTTTTATCCGTTGAGCGACGGCCCTTCCACACGGGACCGCCGGATCACTAAGTCCTGCTTTCGCATCTGTTCGACTTGTAAGTCTCGCAGTTAAGCACCCTTATACCTTTGCGCTCTGCGTACGATTTCCAACCGTACTGAGGGTACCTTTGAGCGCCTCCGTTACTCTTTAGGAGGCGACCGCCCCAGTCAAACTACCCACCAAACACTGTCCCTGACCTGGATAACAGGTCTAGGTTAGAATCTCAATATAACAAGGGTGGTATTCCAAGGATGACTCCACAGCCACTGGCGTGACTGCTTCAATGTCTCCCACCTATCCTCTACATGTTACACCAAAATTCAATATTAAGTTATAGTAAAGCTCCACGGGGTCTTTCCGTCTAGTTGCGGGTAACCAGCATCTTCACTGGTACTAAAATTTCACCGAGTCTATAGCCGAGACAGCGAAGGGATCATTACACCTTTCGTGCGGGTCAGAACTTACCTGACAAGGAATTTCGCTACCTTAGGACCGTTATAGTTACGGCCGCCGTTCACCGGGGCTTCAATTCAATGCTTCACCGAAGCTAACATCTCCTCTTAACCTTCCGGCACTGGGCAGGTGTCACCCCCTATACTTCGTCTTGCGACTTTGCAGAGAGCTGTGTTTTTGCTAAACAGTTGCCCCTCCCTTTTCACTGCGGCTCACTAAAAGTGAGCACCCCTTCTCGCTAACTTACGGGGTCATTTTGCAGAGTTCCTTAGCTATAGTTATCTCGCTTGCCTTAGGATTCTCTCCTTGACCACGTGTGTTCGTTATCGGTACAGGCACCTAATAAATTAACGCTAGAAGCTTTTCTTGGAAGCGTGGAGTCATGGACTTCGCTACTTGCCGAAGCGTTCACTCCCCATCATACTTCAAGGTTATAGCACGCGGATTTGCCTACGTACACCTCTTTGTATTTAGACCAGCATAACCAACAGCTGGCATCCACTATCCTTCTCCGTCACTCCATCACTTTATTAGGTGGTACAGGAATATCAACCTGTTGTCCATCGACTACGCCTTTCGGCCTCGCCTTAGGTCCTGACTAACCCTGGGTGGACGAACCTTGCCCAGGAAACCTTGGTCAAACGGCATGGGAGATTCTCACTCCCAAACGTTACTCATGCCGGCATAATCACTTCTAATCATTCCACTAATCCTCACGGTTTAACTTCATCACGATTAGAACGCTCCCCTACCACTTACATTACTGTAAATCCAAAACTTCGGTACTATGCTTAAGCCCCGGTACATTTTCGGCGCAGAAGCACTCGACTAGTGAGCTGTTACGCACTCTTTAAATGATGGCTGCTTCTAAGCCAACATACTAGCTGTTTGTGCACTTCCACATCCTTACACACTTAGCATAAATTTAGGGACCTTAGTTGTTGATCTGGGCTGTTTCCCTCACGAGCATGGACCTTATCACCCATGTTCTGACTGCCGAGTATGAAATTATGGCATTCGTAGTTTAATTGTAATCAGTACCCCTAGGTGGGGCCATCATACATTCAGAGCTCTACCTCCATAATCCTAAACCTCGACGCTAGCCTTAAAGCTATATCGGGGAGAACTAGCTATCTCCAGGTTCGATTGGAATTTCACCCCTAGCCACAAGTCATCCGCGGTCATTTCAACGAACGTCGGTTCGGTCCTCCATTAGGTTTTACCCTAACTTCAACCTGCTCATGGCTAGATCACCTGGTTTCGTGTCTACGACATCATACTAAACGCCCTATTAAGGCTCGCTTTCACTGCGGCTCCGTGGATTCCACTTAACCTTGCATGATATCGTAACTCGCCGGCTCTTTCTACAAAAAGCACGCCATTACCCATTAACGGGCTCTGACTTCTTGTAAGCATATGGTTTCAGGTACTATTTCACTCCCCTCACGGGGTACTTTTCACCTTTCCCTCACGGTACTGGTTCACTATCGGTAAAATGGTAGTATTTAGGCTTACCCAGTGGTCTGGGTAGATTCCGACAGGGTTTCACGTGCCCCGCCGTACTCAGGATACTCTCTCGAGATTAGTGCATTTCGCATACGTGGGTATCACACTCTATGCCACTGTTTCCCAACAGTTTCTGCTATACACTAATTTTGTAACTCTAACAAGAGTCCTACAACCCCGGCCCGTAGACCGGTTTGGCCTGTTCCGCTTTCGCTCGCCGCTACTGACAGAATCACATTCGTTTTCTTTTCCTCTAGGTACTAAGATGTTTCAGTTCCCTAGGTTCCCTTCAATAACCTATGTATTCAGTTAAAGATGTTATGAGATTAATCATAACGGGTTTCCCCATTCGGACATCGACGGATCAAAACTTACTTCCAGTTCCCCGTCGCTTTTCGCAGGTAGTCACGTCCTTCATCGGCTCCATTTTCCAAGGCATTCACCATATGCCCTTACTATACTTTCTAAAGAAAAACCTTATTGCAAATATAGATAATCTATATAAAATTTGAAATTTTAGTTTTCTACTTAGTTAACATTTAAGTTACTATTACGTTTATAAATAAACGCAAGAAAATAAAATTGTCTAATTCATCTAATATTCAGTTTTCAAAGAACGATTTTTTTATCAGACATTGTAGATTTAACAAAAACAATCTCTGAAAACTAGATAGAACTAAGATATAAACCAAAAGCTGTTTTATCGTTCACTCAGCTTTTTTATTTAACTATGATTAACTCCATAGAAAGGAGGTGATCCATCCGCACGTTCCCGTACGGATACCTTGTTACGACTTCACCCTAATCGCTAATCCTACCTTGGTACGCTCTCTCCTTACGGTTAAGATACGTGCTTCTGGTATTACCAACTCTCATGGTGTGACGGGCGGTGTGTACAAGACCCGAGAACGTATTCACCGCGACGTTGCTGATTCGCGATTACTAGTGATTCCGGCTTCATGAAGTCGAGTTGCAGACTTCAATCCGAACTGAGACTGACTTTTTGAGATTAGCTCCCCCTCACAGGATTGCGACTCTTTGTATCAGCCATTGTAGCACGTGTGTAGCCCAGGACATAAGGGGCATGATGATTTGACGTCATCCCCACCTTCCTCTAGCTTACACTAGCAGTCTCGTTAAAGTGCTCAACTTAATGTTAGTAACTAACGATAGGGGTTGCGCTCGTTGCGGGACTTAACCCAACACCTCACGGCACGAGCTGACGACAACCATGCACCACCTGTCTCAATGTTGGCCTCCACTACATCTCTGTAGTTTTGCACTGGATGTCAAGCCCTGGTAAGGTTCTTCGCGTTGCTTCGAATTAAACCACATGCTCCACCACTTGTGCGGGTCCCCGTCAATTCCTTTGAGTTTCACTCTTGCGAGCATACTACTCAGGCGGAGTACTTAATGCGTTAGCTGCAGCACCGACAAATTGCCGACACTTAGTACTCAACGTTTACGGCGTGGACTACTAGGGTATCTAATCCTATTTGCTCCCCACGCTTTCGTGCCTCAGTGTCAATCACAGGCCAGTAGACCGCCTTCGCCACTGGTGTTCCTCCATATATCTACGCATTCCACCGCTACACATGGAATTCCATCTACCTCTCCTGTATTCTAGTTAGCCAGTTTTCAAGGCGGACCAGGGTTGAGCCCTGGGATTTAACCTCAAACTTAACTAACCACCTACGCACCCTATACGCCCAATAAATCCGGATAACGCTTGCCACCTATGTATTACCGCGGCTGCTGGCACATAGTTAGCCGTGGCTTTCTGGTAAGGTACCGTCAAACTAAAAGCATTTCCTCTTCTAGCATTTCTTCCCTTACAACAGAGTTTTACAATCCGAAGACCTTCATCACTCACGCGGCATTGCTTCATCAGGCTTTCGCCCATTGTGAAAAATTCCCTACTGCTGCCTCCCGTAGGAGTCTGGGCCGTATCTCAGTCCCAATGTGGCCGATCAACCTCTCAGTTCGGCTACGTATCATCGCCTAGGTAGGCCATTACCCCACCTACAAGCTAATACGCCGCATCCTCATCTCTTAGCGATCCAAACGGATCTTTCAACACCTTCTGATGCCATAATGGTGTCATATGCGGTATTAGCAGTCGTTTCCAACTGTTATCCCCCACTAAGAGGTAGATTAGATACGTGTTACTCACCCGTTCGCCACTGGGTGCAAGCACCCCGTTCGACTTGCATGTATTAGGCATGCCGCCAGCGTTCATCCTGAGCCAGGATCAAACTCTCATTAAAAAAATGTGAAAATTTTGATTCATGGCTTATATCTCTTTTTTTTTGTTGTATTTACTCAAATAATTGAACAATTAATTGTACAAATAATTGGTTGTTCTATCTAGTTTTCAAAGATCGTTTTCGTCACTTGAACAATGACAATTAAGAGAATATCACCTTTATTTTCACAAATCAATAGTTTTTTTAAAAAAGTTTTATTTTTTTTTATTTTTTTTACTTTTTTCTCTTTTTTAGCAGAAAATATAAAAAAATAACTCTTATAAGTTACTTTTTAATCATCTCAGTCAATTGTAGAAACACTTTTCTGTTCATCATTTAAGTTTTCAACACTATTAAGTGGGTCTAAAATTTTATTTTTTTCTAGATTGTTATCCTTTTTTTCAAAGTTTTCATTTTTATAAACATCTGAAGCTTGTTTTTTTAATGCATCTCATATTCTGTCAGAGTCACCCAAAAATATTTTTCCTTGATAATTTTGATCATAAACAGGTTTTTTTCTATTTTCTTTGTTTGAAGAACTTAAGTTTTTTACAATATTACCTATTGGGCCTTCAAACTTACCACTCTTAACTGAAGAAAACCTTCTTGGTACAATAGTTTGTTTATAAGGATCTATTGGTCCTTTATATTCTGCCTCTTTATTAGGTTGCATTGATGCCTTAGAGGCACTCTGAGTATCATTGTTTTTGATTTTATTATTATTACTTGAGTTTGATAAAATGGCCCCATTATTCACTATAGGACTTCTTACAAATGTTGTTGGATTTATATCATTATTATCTAAAATTTGTTCCCTATTAAAATCATCAATTGTATTTTCATCAAGATATTCACTGATATCTTCATCAACAGATGAATCATTATTATTATGTTCTTCTAAATTAATATTTTGTTCAACTTCTTCATCATTTGGTAAAACATTATTGTGTAAATTATGCTTTAATTCAGAGAGTTTATCAGAAATATTAAAAGTTTCTTCATTTGGTGTTGATGTAAAGCTTTCTTCAACCAAATTTGGTTTTTCTTCATTTGAAACATTAAAAGCAGTTTCGTTGTAAACCTCATCGTTAGACTCTTCAATAGAGTTTTGAGATACTGGTTCACTCTGAATGCTTGGACTTCTTTTAATAACTCTTTTTGGTTTTTTATTTAAAACTATTGAATAAACTAAAAATAATATAAAACAAGTTAATGATAATGCAGAACCAAGAGCTAAAAGCGAATAATTTAAAAGTATTGATATATTAATATATGCAAATGAAAGTTCATCAAGTTGTAAATATAATAATATTAAAAAGTATGCTGATGATATTAATAAAAATAATGCTAAAAAAGACTTTATAAAACTAATTACTTTAAGTTCTTTTGTTAATAATGAAAAGAATCAAAAAACTAGATTAACTAAAATTGCAATAATCACTAATGATTGAGAAATTAAAAATGAATTGTCTACATAATTATCTTCTGTAAACATTATAAAATTAACACTTAAGTCAGAAGAAATGTTTATTAAAAAAATAAAAGTACCAACAAAAGTAGATATTATTGCTATTGGTAAAAATATATTAAATATTAGTTTTATTTTATTCATTACTTAACCCCATTCAGTAAACCCATATTACATATTAACTTAATAATATAACAAAATAGTATATAAAATCAAGTATTTACACTTTTAGTAGTTAATTACTATGCCATGATATCTTGTCATACTTAATAATGATTCTCTAACTCCTTGAACACCTTGTCCTGAGTTTTTTATACCTAAAAATGGGAAACAATCAGGTCCTCTTTGAGATTTAGAATTTATATTTACAGTACCGGTTTTAATTCTTTTAGCAACTTGTAGGGCATTATTTATATCCGCACAAAATATGCTTGCTTGCAAACCAAACTCAGATTCATTTGCTACTCTTATCATTTCTTCAATATTGTCAATTCTAATAATCGGTAGTATTGGTCCAAACGGTTCTTCTCAGGCAACTCTCATTTCTAAAGTTACATTATCAATTAAAGTAGGATAAATTAGATTTTTAATGTATTTATCACCAGTCAATATAGTAGCTTTTTTTAATTTAGCATCTTCAACTAATCCTTTTATAAAGTCAGCAGACTTTTGATCTATAACTGGTGTTATATCTTTATTTTCATAAGGTGATCCAATTGTTAATTTATTTACTTTATCTATAAGAAGTGGAACAAGTTTGTCTGCAATTTTATTAGTTGTAATTACTCTTTTAATAGCGGTACATCTTTGACCTGAATATCCAAAAGCACCGTCAATAATATTTTTAGAATAACTTTCTAAGTTATTATCGTCTAAAACTAAAGCAGGATCTTTTCCACCAAGTTCTAAAACAATATCTTTGCTACTACCTTTTTCCTTTATGTTATTACCTATTGAAACACTCCCAGTAAATGAAATCATGTCAATTTCCTTGTTCATTGTAATTAAATCACCAATTTCTCTACCTCTTCCGGTTACAACATTAAATATTCCTTTTGGAAAATTTGCTTCAATAGATAATTTTCCTAATAAAGAACCTACTAAACTACCTGCAGTTGCAGGTTTAAATACTACTGTGTTACCCATTACTAATGCAGGTATAATTTTTGCTAAAGCAAGATTAAATGGGTAATTAAAAGGTGATATTGCAAGAACAACACCTTTAGCTACTCTTGAAAAAATACCAAGTTTATTTTTTGCACCCATTCCTTCACCAGTTAGCGCTAGAGGGTCCATTCTTTTAGCCTCTTCAAATGTATATTCAATTAATTCAATTGTTCTATCAATTTCTGATAATGAATCCTTTAAACTTTTAGCAATTTCACTTGTCATAACTTCAGCTAAATTATTTTTATTTTGTATTAATAATTTTTTAAAATTATTTAATATTGAGATTCTTTTTAATAGATGAGTATTTTCTCAAGCTTCTTGGGACTTTCTTGCACTTTCAAATGCATTGTTAATATCTTTACCTTTTAATGCAGTGACTTTACCAGCAATTGAATTATCAGTTGGATTAATTATTTCTAATCATTCATTATTATCTATAAATTCACCATTAATAACCGCTTTATATTCTTTCATAATATATACCTCTATCTAGTTTTATAATAAAATAAATCTTTCATTAGAATTGACCCTGCAACTCCAACATTTAGACTTTCGACATTATTTTCCATTTTAATTATTAGATTTTTATCAAATAAAACCTCTAAACTCTTATCAATACCTTTGCCTTCATTTCCTAATATTAGTGCACAACATTTATTTACATCATAGTTAATATCATGATTTTTTTTGTTTAATGAAGTTCCGAATATAACAATATCTTTATTTTTTAAAATATTTATTGTTTCTAACAAACTTGTTGTTGTTAATAAATTTAATTCAAAATGATTTGATTGTGTTGCTCTCAAAACTTTTTCATTATAATAACTAACTGAATTATCAGTTGAAATAATATTTTTAAATCCAAAAGCAAGTGCTGAGCGTAATAATGTTCCCATATTTCCTGGGTCTTGTACACCATCTAGAATCAAAAAATTTGATTTATAATCAAAATTTTTTTGCTTTATATTGCAAATAGCAAAATAACCCTGGTGATTTACAAGAGATGAAATTTTTTTTGCCACATTATTATTAATTAAAATAATATTATCAAAATTGTCAAATTCTTTAATATATTTTTGGTTTGTTATTAATATACAATCCGTTTCTTTTAACTTAAAAGCAAGTTTTGTCATTTTTTCGCCTTCAATTAAGTATTTGGAATACTTTTTTTGGTTTCCTGCATTTTTTAAAGAAATAGCAAATTTTATAAAATCATTACTTATTGAATTTATTATTTTCATTATTCAGTAAATGCAAAACCTATTTCATATAACTTATTTTCGGGTTTCACAAAATCCTTTCCTTTATAATTTGGATTTAAAACAGGGTAACCAAAAATGTACGAAGCCTTTCTTGGTTTATCAATCATTTTTGCCTGTAAAGCAACCATTGGTGATACGAACTCACCATTTGCTCTTTTTTGTTTAACTTCAAACATTAAATCCTCATAGTCTTTTTTATTTTTATTTTTTACACATATTCTAATTTTATTTTTACTATATCAATCAATTATTTTTTTGTATTCAGTGTATGTAAATTTTTTTGGTTCTTCATCAGTTATAAATCTATTTGTTTCTTTTGATCAATCAACAACAAAGTCTTTTCAGTAAATATTTCCTGTTCTACCAGTTTTGAATAAATTTAAAGTTTTATTCAAAGTTAAATCTAAATCATCATAACCATAACCGATGAAAGCACCACCTGTTCATAAATTAGTGTATGTAATTTTTTGAGGATTAAATAATTCTTCAAAACATATTGCAACTACCCAATATCTCTTATCGACATTATTTTTATAAATTTCAAAACCAAATTTAGAATTTTTTAAAACAATACTATTTCGATTAACTTTAATAACTTTTTCCTTAAAAGTTGATTTAATTAATTCAATCTCTTGTTCTTTTAAGTGAAGTCTGTGGTCTTCTCTTAGTGTCTTTATTTTATCTTTAGTGTTTTGTTGTAATGCCCTGTTCTTAATAGAACCTCTATTTCTTAATTGATTTACAATATTAAGTTCAGATTCTGGATCTGGTAATACTAACCTACTCTCATTTTTTTCATCTTTTTCATCTTTTTGTTCTAAATTTTTTTTCAAACTATTTAGAATTCCAAGTGCTTTAGAGTTATTAAAAAATGGCTCACTTGTACTAGTATTTGTGTTAGAGTAATTAGATGAATTGTTATTAACAAAATCATTAGTTACAGGTTTTTCAACTTTTTCATCACCTAATGTCGGCATTTTGGGATCATTAGGATTTTTTGGTTTATATTGAGAAAAATCTTTTTTATTAGAGTCCATTTTTACCTCCTAACTATTACTAATAATTATTATCTTGCCTTTTAAAATTTGTTGCATTTTTTAAATTATATGAATCAAGTACGTCCTCAGTTGTATAATTTAAAATTCTTAAACAATTTAAAAAACTATTAAACATAATTTGATAATTTTTATGACTTTTAAAGTTATAAAAGTTCATAACCATATTATAAACTTCAATTGACCATTCATTTAAATCTTTATTATTGTTATTTTTATACTCAAAGTTTGAAAAATTATACATTATATCATTACCTATGCTAATTATAAAGTGTAACCCATCTACAAACTCTTCTAAAATTACACTTTTATCACTTGGTGGTTTTTTGGATCAAAATTTAAAAGCTCTACATTCATTAATAAATTCAGATAATTCAACTAGAAGAGCTACTAACTTCATATTATCAATTTCGTCATTTAGAGTTAAATTTTGACTGTTCATTATATAACTATCTAATTCTTCTTGTTTTTTGCTTAAATATAATAATTGATCTTTTTCTAACATAATTTACCTCTTAACTTAATTTTAAATAAAAAAAAGCAATAAAATTGCTTTTTTTAAAATCCTGGTTTTTTAAGTAGCTTAAACATATTTTTTTTGTATACTTCGACACCAGGTTGGTCAAATGGGTTAATTTCAAGCAAGTAACCGCTAAATGCACAAGCACGCATAAATCAATAAATTGCATAGCCAAACATTTCAGCATCCATTTTTTCAAATTCTAAAACAATATTTGGTACCATACCAGTGTTTACATGGGCTTCAATAACACCTTCAAGTGCAATGTGATTTATTTCATGAAAAGAATTGTTAGTTAAATAATTTAAACCATCAAGATCTTCTTTTACCACTGGAACATTTATGTCAAATTGTGGCTTTTTAATATCTATAACTGTTTCAAACAAAACATTTTTTGTACCATCTTGAATAAATTGTCCCAATGAATGAAGGTCAGTTGAAAAAACACAACTTGATGGCAATAAGCCTTTATTATCTTTTCCTTCAGATTCTCCAAATAGTTGTTTTCATCATTCAGTAAACATTTGCATTTGTAGTTCATAACTAACAAGAACCTCAGTCTTATAATTATATTCAACATTTAATAAATATCTTGTAATAGCATATTTATATGCACTATTATCTAGTGATTCTAAATCCTTATAAGCCTTTTGAGAACCTTTAAATAATAAATCAGTATCAATTCCAGCTACCAATAATGGAAATATTCCAACTGGTGTAAAAACAGAAAACCTACCACCAATATCATCTGGTATTGTAAATGTAGTATATCCTTCAATTGTTGCTAATTTTTTTAATGCTCCTTTTGATTTATCAGTTATAGCTACAATTCTTTTTTGGGCAATTTCTTTGCCTTTTTTTTCAACTAACTTATTTTGAAATACTCTAAAAGATATTCCTGGTTCTGTAGTTGTTCCTGATTTTGATATATTTGCAATTGCAAATTCCTTGTCATCAACATAATCTAAAACTTGTTTAATGTAGCTTGAAGAAATTGTATTACCAATATATATTAGCTCAACCTTATCTTTAGTGAATAAACCTCTAATCATATTATCTGCGGCTCTTGTACCTAAATAACTACCACCAATACCAACAACTAATAAAACTTCTATCTCATTGCGTAATTCTTCTGCTTTTTCTTTCATTAAATTATATTCTTTTTTATCAAAGTTATTTGGTCATTCATATCAACCTAAAAAATCTGAACCTTTTCCAGATTTATTAATAATTAGATTATGAATTGATTCAATTTTAGCTTTATCAAACTCTATAACTTCTTGTTCAAAATTAACATTTTTCAAATTTAACTCAATCATATAATACTCCTAATGCTTTATATATTTACTTTATACTATTTTTTAAGTTATCAAAACCATTTGTTGTTTCTTGAATTTTAGAATCATCAGACTTTAAAAGTTCAGGTCTTAATGATTTAAAACTTAGTTTAACTTGATTTTTATCTTCTAAGAAATCAATTACTTCAACTTCATATTCTTTACCTGTTTCTAAAAAGTCCGAAATACTTTTAACATAGAAATCTGAAATTTCAGAAATATGAATCAAACCTTTCATTGGTTGATCATCATCGTTAATTATTTCACAAAAAGCTCCATAATTAACAATTGCTGTTACTTTAGCAATAATTTTTTGTCCTTTTTCTACCATTTTGTTGCTCTCCTAACAATAAAATTATAAACTTAATTTATATAAATTTATTTTATAAATAAAAATTTTTTTAGATTGGGTCAATAATTTTGGAAAATAAAGAACTTGAAAAAAAAATTCTTGATATGCTAGACCAACTTAAAGTTTACATTAATCAAGACGGTGGCGATATGGAGTTTGTTGCATTTAAGAATAAAATTGTGTATATTAGATTAAAAGGTAATTGTGTTGGTTGTGGTTTAACTGATATTACCTTTAAAGAAGGTGTAGAGTCAATATTAATTGAAGAGTTTCCATATGATATTGATGGCGTAGAAATTGTATTGTAATGAAGGAGTGAACAAATGGACTTATCTGTGAAAATTGCATTAGCTTCTTGTATATTTATTGGATCAAATACTATAATTACATTTTTGACACTTGTAATTCTTCCAATATTTGTAAAAAAATATAACGATAAAAAGCAAAGAACTGATGCAGGAGAAAATGAGTTAACTGATGCATTTGATAAATATTTTTCAGATGAATATTCAAAAAATGATCTTGACTGATATATTGCAGAAGTTAGATCAATTATCTTAAAGTTTCAAATTAATCATATAAAATGTTTAAATTGTAAACGTGTTTATAAACCAGAAAATTATATGAAATACTTCTCAACTGCAAAAAAAAGATTACCTGAAGTTAATAACTTTAGCTTAAAAGCATCAAGATTATTCTGAAAAAATGAACTTACTGTTATCTATTGTAAAAAATGTGATGGTGCAGAAAAAGTTTTAGATAAATAAAAAAACTTATTATAAATAATCTGTTAGAAAAAGTTCTACAGTTATTAAATAATAAGTTTTTTTTATCCTACAGAACCTTCCATATCCATTTTTATTAATTGATTTAATTCAACAGCATATTCAAGTGGAAGTTCTTTAGTAAAGGGTTCAAGAAATCCCATAACAATTATTTCTAAAGCTTGTTGTTCTGTCAAGCCCCTTGACATTAAATAAAATAATTGCTCTTCACTAACTTTTGAAACTGTTGCTTCATGTTCAATTTGAGACTTATTATTTTGTACTTTATTTTGAGGGATAGTATCGGAATGTGATTTATTATCAAGTATCAATGTATCACATTCTACTCTAGCCTTTGAATTAATGGCATCTGGTCCTATAAAGGCTAATCCTCTATAATTTGCTGTGCCACCTTGGAAAGTAATAGATTTAGATACAATTTTGGATTTAGTTTCTTTACCTAAATGAATCATTTTACTACCTGCATCTTGATAAACTCCATTTTTTGCAACAGCAATTGATATTGTATCTCCTTGAGATCTATCACCTTTTAAAATACAAGCAGGATATTTCATATTAATTTTAGAACCAATATTACCATCTATTCATTCCATTCTACCATCTTCTTCAACAATGCTTCTTTTTGTAACTAAATTAAGTACATTGTCACTTCAATTTTGAACAGTTGTATATCTTACGCTTGAACGTTTACCAACAAAAATTTCTACTATTGCAGCATGAAGATTATTTTTTGAATAAACTGGTGCGGTACATCCCTCTATATAATGTAATTGAGCATCATCATCAACTATAATTAAAGTTCTTTCAAATTGACCAGATAATTGATAATTTATTCTAAAATAAGCTTGCAATGGTTTTTCAAGAATAACACCTTTGGGTACATAAATAAATGTACCTCCGCTTCATACAGTTGAGTTAAGGGCCGCATATTTATTATCGTCATTATTCACAAGTTTTGAAAAATACTTTTTAAATAACTCAGGATATTTTTTTAACGCAGTATCACAATCTGTAAAAATAACACCCTTACTAATTAATTCTTTATTTAAATTTTCATAAACTGGTTTTGCATCTCATTGAGCATTAATACCAAGTAAAAACTCCTTCTCTGCATTAGGAATTCCCAATCTTTCAAAAGTTCTTTTTATATTATCTGGAACATCATCTCAATTATTTGAAATATTGTCACTACCTTCTGTGTAATAATAGTAATCATTGAAATTTATTCAATTTAAATCTGGTCCAAAATTAGGTTGTGGCATATTTTCAAAAACTTTTAAACTATCTAGTCTAAATTTCAACATTCATTCTGGTTCTTCTTTATATTTAGAAATTTGAGTAACTATTTCTTTAGACAAACCTTTTTCAACTTTAAATGATGACAACTCACCTTCATTAAAACCATATTTATATTTCGCAATTTCTTGTATTTGTTTTTCCTGTTTTAGTTTTTTCATTACTTTACCTCATTCAATATAATTTTTTTAAAACCATCCGCTGCTAATAATGCACAATTTATTCTGTTTCCTTGTTTATGAATATCACTAAACACAATTAATTCATTTAAAATTTCATTATTATATTTTTCTCCAGTAATTAATTTATGATAATTATCCAGGTGTAATATGGCATCTTTTAAGGATTTATTTTTTAATTCATTACACAAAATGTCAGAAGAAGAAATAGCAATCGCACAAGCAACACCATCAAATCTTGCATCAAGTATAATATTATTTTCTATTAATAGCTGTACATCTATTTCATCACTACAAGTTGCTGAATCCTGTTTTTGAATTATTGAACTAGGGTTTTCTATCAATTTTTTGTTTTCTGGTTCAGTGTAATGTTCCATTATTATTTGTCTTAAAAGAATTTTGTCATTAACATCTATCATAATTACCTCTTATATAATCTCATTAACTCAACTATCTGAATCTTTTAGTGCAATTATTAATTTATCAATATCTTCATATGTATTGTAAATTGAAAAACTAAGTCTTATAGTTGAGTGTGCATTTAGCAAGTCGCTAGTTAATCTTGCACAATGTTTACCAACTCTTACTGAAATATTATACTTCTTATTTAAAAATGCTCCAAAATCTTGTGCATTTACGTTTAATAAGTTAAATAAAAGAATTGGTTGATCATTATCAAGATTATAGAAGTTAAACTTTTTAATAATAGAATCATCTATATTCGCCCTAAAATATTGTTTCAATGATTTTGGATATTCAATGATTTTATTAATACCAATTTCATTAATTACATCTAAACATTTATTAAATGCATAGATAGCACTTAAATTTAAAGTACCACTTTCAAATTTATGGGGTGGTTTTGCTAACTTATATGAATTATTACTAATATCAATGTTATTTCCACCACCATAAAATATTGGTTTTAACTCATTTAGTAAGTTTTCTTTAGCTCATAAAACTCCTAGTCCAAATGGTCCAAACATTTTATGAGTAGAAAATGCAACTCCATCAACATTTCATTTGCTTACATCAATTTTGTTATGGATTATTGATTGAGCTAAATCAACGATAACAATGATATTTTTGTTGTAAGATTTTATTAATTTTGTAATTAATTCAACATCATTACTTATACCAATTGTATTTGAATTCATAGCAAAACTCACGACTTTAACAGAACTATCTAATTTATTCTTTATTTTATCTATATCAATTTTATATTCAGAATCAAGGTCTAAAAATTCGATACAAGCATTTTTTTGTTCTGCAACTACAATTCAAGGTAAAAGATTTGATGCATGTTCAAGTTTTGTTAATAAAATTTTAGAATTATTATCAATTAAGTTTGATATACCGAATGCTAACTGATTTAACGAATGAGTAGTTCCACTTGTAAATACAACTTCGTTTTCATTTTTGGCATTTATAAAAGTAGCTACTTTTTTTCTTGTTTCCAATAACATTTGATTGGAAAAAAAAGCATTTTTAAAAAGATCATTGTGTGAATTAGCAGCGTATAACAGATCATAATCAGAATGAGCTTTAATAACTTCATCAAACTTTATTGAAGTCGCAGCAGAATCAAAATAAATTTCATTTGAATTATTTTTAAAATAAGAAAAATAATTTTTGTAGTTCATTATTAAATCATATCCTTTAAAACATCCCATAATAATATTCGATAGTTTTCATCAATTACTGTACTAAAAATTGGTTCAAAATAACCATTAATAATAAGTTCCTGAGCAGTATTTTCATCCAACCCCCTAGATAATAAATAAAAGACTTGATCGGGGTCTAACATTCCAATAGCATTAGCATGACTTGCTATGATATCATTTTCATCAATTAATAATACTGGGTCAGAATTAGCTTTAGCATTTTCATCTAATATTAATAATCTTAATTCTTGATGAGCTTCAGACCCAGATGAACCTTTAGTTATATTACTTATGCATCTAACAAATCCTTTGGATGTGTCTTTTAAAACATAATAAGCCTTGATATTTGAGTATGTATTTTTTGCTTTGTGTTCAACATTCAATAACGTTTTTTTATCAAACTCTTTATTTATAATAGTTGCACAATATAATTCAACTCCAGAATTTTCATCTAATAAATTGATATTGATTTTTTCATTAACATCAAAACTGCTAAGATTAGCAATGTTAAGTTCTAACCGAGAGTTTTTTAATAAATTAAAGTTTAAGTTGTAATTTGCAACATCTTGCTTACTTTTACTATTAAAAAAAATTATTGAGACTTTTGTATTTATATTTTGAGAAATAATAAATTGCATGTCTTTGCTTAACTTTTCTAAAAAGATTAAATAGTCACTATCATTTGAAATAATCAATTCATTAATAAATTTTTCTCTTAAATCAATAAATTCTAATTTTTTGTTTAAATATTCATTATTCATTGTTTTTTAATTCCTTTATTCATGAATATCCATTATTATTAACTTTTTCAACTAAATCATTTCCGCCAGACATAACAATTTTACCATCCATTATTACGTGTGAATGTGTGGGAATAACTTTTTTAAAAAACCTGTCGTAATGTGAAACTAAAATCATAGCATTTTTATTTAGGTCTAATGAATTCAAATTATTAGCTACCACTTCAAGAGCATCAACATCTAATCCAGAATCAATTTCATCAATTAAACTAAAGATCGGATTTAACATTTTCAATTGTAGGATTTCATTCTTCTTTTTTTCTCCACCACTAAAACCATCATTAACAAATCTTTTTAACATGTGCAAATTGAAATCTAAAGAGTTTGCTTGCTCTTTAATATCTTTATAAATCTCTTGTAACTTTTTGGGTTTTTCATTATGCGAATTTACTATATATTTTAAAAACTCTAAGTTTGTTACACCTGGTATTACCTGAGGATTTTGCATAGCTAAAAATAGCCCTGCCTTAGATCTTTCATCAACTGAAAAATCGAGAATTGATACATCATCAATCAAAATATCACCAGATATTATTTCATATTTTGGATGACCCATTATTGTCATTAATAGTGTTGATTTTCCATTTCCATTTGGGCCCATTAAAGCATGAATTTCTCCTGTATTAACTATTAAATTAATACCTTTTAATATTTCTTTATCTTCAATATTTACAAACAAGTCTTTAATTTCTAATTTATGCATATTATCTTCCTTTATAAGTTATTATATTTTAATACAAAAATTGATTAACATTTATAAATATTTAATTAAATTTAAATAATGTAATATTTAACGATTTTTTTTATTATAATTATCTTGATAAAAAATCAAGGAGTGAATGATTTGAAGAAATTACTAACATTGCTTTCAACTGTTTCGTTGATAGCAACAACTGCACAAATAGTAGTTGCATGTGATTCTAAATATGACCAAAAAGACGCCGATGGCAATTCAATTTTGGTTCATTTTTTAGAAAAACTGGACGGGAAAGCAGATATTACTGCTAAAGATGTATTAAATAAACTTATTAATGCAAGTTCAGGTGTAAAAAATAGAGAAAAATTCTCTATTGATTTGCTAAAAATGTTTAATTTATCATTAGTAGCAAACTCTGAAAATAACTATGGAGAAGGTTCAAGTGCTAAATATAAGCTTGATAAAACTAACCCCTATTATATTTACAATTTAGAAAATATAATTACTGAGAGATGAAAAACTTTATCATCAAATGTTGATAGACAAATTCAAAATGAAAAAGATAAATACAAAAACGATTATGCAGGTAAATGAGAAGACGAATGAAAAAAAATGCTTGTTGAAAAGTTTAGTGTATATCAAACTGATACAAAAGATATGGATAGAGACTTGCTTGAACAAAAATACAAAGCAGATATTTTATTAAATGACTCTTCTAACAATGTATCAAAAACATTATTAGATGTTTTATTAAACACAGATCAACAAGGTGTAACTTGAGTTTCAAAAACAACAGTTCAAGAAAAATACAAAAACTTAGTTGCAGCAGGAGATGATGAATCTAAAGTTCAATCAATATTAGATTCAGATAAGAATATTTTAAATCAAATATATAACTCAACAAAAGATAGCAAAGAATGAGTTATGAATAAAACTAATGATATTTCAACTTGAAATAATTTAAAAACAACTATTGAAAATACTAGAGATTTAAAATATGATGTGCCTGTTGATTTAACAACTTTTTCATCAACAGATGCTGCATCAAGAAAAGGTTTTATAAGTAATTCACAAAGATTCTTTTTAGATAAATGATATACTTCACAATCTCCATTAGCAATTAGTGAAATTACAATTCCATTTGCTGATGAACACAAATTTGAAGATGGTGTATCTTGAAAAAGCTTTGAAAATAGAACATATACAAAGTACCAAGCTGAAATTGGTTTATTATTAAAATCAGTTAAACCATCTGATAGTTCTTCAGATAATATTTGAAGAAGATATATGTCAGAGGGAACAATAACTAATTTACTTGATGGTAAAGCAACAATTAAAAAGTATGATAAATTACTAACTTTATCTAATTCATCTGACTACACTCAAGATTTGAGAGACGCGGTTTATGATTATGTTCTAAGAGATAAAAGTTCAGGCGTTGATTTGTCATCAAATGAAGATATCAGTAAAATCGATGATAAAGTAATTCAAACTTTCTCAAGAAATGCCAATAATGTAGATTCTAAATTTTATGCTATTTTAGGTGATGGTAGATTATTGTTAATAGATACCTCAGGACTGCATATAATTAATATTGATGGTTATAAATATTTAAAAGAAAGTTCAACTAGTAAAGATAAAAGTTTAAAAACAACAAAAAGTCTTGAAGATGGTCTAATATCTACTGATACTCGTAAAGAATTAGAAAACTTTAAAAACTTTCATAAATTAACAAATAACGAAAAAATTGCTTATATACAAACTGAAGTGGAATTATCTAATGGTGTTAAATATTATGATGATTTAAATAAAAACATTACAAATAGATATCTAAAATATTTAACTAATACATCACTTATAAAAGGTATTGATGGTGCAGCAACTTCGTTTGATGCAATGAGTGAAGTTAAGGATTGAGTAAAAATCGAATCATCAACTGATGTTTCAAAATATAGTTGATCAACATCTGTTTTTGAATATTTTAAAACTATTAGTATTGATGGTAAAAACAAAGTTTCAGATCAAAAAGATTTTATTAATCAATTTATTGAGTTTAAAAAAGATGAATCTGCTGGAGATGAAGATATAGCAACAGCATTAGAAAATAAGTTCAATAGTATGTTGAATACAGTGCAGTCAATTGTTGATTCAGCACCAAGTAATGCTTTTGTAAATGAATTCAACAAAAGAAATGAAGAAATTAAAAAACAATCAGACAAATCAGATTATCCAAAAAGAATAATTGAAGGCAAAGACTTATTTGATGATAATCTTAAATCAATTGCAAATAAAAAGTTTTGAAAGCCTGGAGATAAAGCAACAGAAGATGTTCAAGCAATGTCATTAAACTATTTAAATGTCGAGTTTATAAATATCTACTACAAAAATTATAGTTTTTACAGAGGTGATAAATAATGAAAAAATTAATAGGATGATTAACTGCTATTAGTCTAGTTGCCTCAACTTCATCTACTGTTGTTGCATGTGGTGATAAGGATAATTCTTGAGATGTTAGACCAGATAAACCTAAATTGAACCCAGAGTTAGCTAAAAAACTTATAGCTAGTCTTGCGGGTGATGCAGCAGTTGCTAATATGGACTTTGGTTCATTTTTCAGTACTGATGACGCTACATCAATTGTTGTAAACATGATAAATGAATTAATTTCAAAACAATATAGTTTTGACTCAACAAATAAATTGTTTAAAGACTTAAACTTTACAGATTTATATCAAAAAAATGACGATGGAAGTATTGAACAAGAATTTAAACAAAAATACTCATCTGATACTCGCTCAATTGCAGAAGATAATTTATTCTTAGAATATACAAAAGCTTTATCAAGTAATGAAAATTTTGATTTCAATACACAAGCTAAGTATTTGTATGATTTAAACATTGTAAATGATACAACTGTGAGCACTTTAGATGATAAAGGTGACCCAAAAAATGATAGTTTTGAAGTAAAATCTAGTGACTATAAAACTGTTTCATTTCAAAGAACAGGTGAAAAAACTCCCACTCCTTGAAAATATTCTGGAGAAATAATTGAAGGTTTAGATGAAAATCAAACATTAAAATCTCATCTTCCTAACATTAAAGATTTAACACTTGAGTATAGCGAAGATGTAAAAGATGAAAATGTTACAAAGTTTTACTTAGTAAAAGATGAAGTTAAAACAAGAATAAGTTCAAAAACTGCTCTTTATTTAAGATTTCAACAATACTTTGAATCTAAACTTCTTGAAGATATAAATGCAAATTTATTAACAAAATCATTTCTTGATGCAAATATGTTTAAAACCAAATCAGCTGGGGATGGAAATAATATCTTCTTAAACACTTCTTCTCCTATTTTTTCAAAAACACAATCATGAAGTAATAATACAAATGAAAAACTAAAAACAAATGTAAAAATGGTTTGAACAGTTAAATATGATAACACTAAAAAAGATTTAAAACTTGAAGAAGTTATTGGAAAAAAACTTAAGGGTGTTTTAAATTTTGCAACTGGTGAAATTATTAATAATTTTGAAAAAGGCGTTAAAGATCTTATAGAAGCTTTATCAAGTCTTGATGAAAAAGTTGTGAGAGATGAGCCAAGTGAAAGTACAGCATACACTCCTATAACTAATGATAGTAATTCATACGACCCTTATTTTGGACAAAGTGGATTTAAAGGATTTACATTATATAATAATGGAACATCTATTGGTGATTCACCGATATCAGGTGCAAATTATGAATCTGCTATTAAAGAATGGAATAATGGTGCCGGACTAGTTTTTAAAAGTCCTGAAAAATACTCTTTTACAGATAAAGATAATGGTAATTATGAAGAAATAGTAGTTGTATTACCTATCTATATGATTGAATTATTAGGTGGTTCAGGTGTTGATGATCAAAATACTTATGAAGTAATTGGTAAAAATACTGAAGAAAGAAAGAAAATTAAATTAGGAAAATCTATTAACAATGAAAATGAGTTTAAAGAAATTTGAAATAGACCTATTAATAGTTCATTACACTCTAAAGATGTACAAGAACTATTAAAAGATACATCAAAAAGAAATTCAATAATTAATCAATTAAAATATTTAGTATCAAACGACTCAGCTTCTTCAGAATTAGCAAAAACTTCTCTATATTCATTATATTTAGATAAAGATCTTGTGTACTATGCAGGATTATATAATGAAATTGGTAAATACATTAAAAACGAAGATGACAAAGATGAATAAAAAAAACCTTTAATAAAGGTTTTTTTTATTATAAAATTATATCTGAGGTATAAATTATGGAAAGTAACTGTATATTTTGCAAAATTTCAAATAAAGAAATACAATCAAATGTTATTTATGAGAATGACCACACAATATCATTTTTAGACTTGTCACCTAACTCAAATGGTCATTGTCTTGTAATACCAAAGAAACATTATGAAAACTTTGAACAAACAGATATTAAAGACGTCATTGAAGTTATGAAGGCAAAAAAAGAAGTTATAAAAATTTTAAAAAAAACTTTTAATCCTAATGGTTTCAACTTTGTATCAAATCAAGGTGCTGAAGCTTTTCAAACAGTATTTCATTATCATGAGCATATTATTCCAAAGTATATAAAAGAAAATGGTTATACTTTTAAAATCAATAAGCATAAAGATGATCTTGATGTATTAGAAGTTTATAAAAAAATATCTGATTACACTGTAGATTAATTTTTTTTTGACTTGTTATAATGTCTTAAAAAACTTCTACCGTCCTCAGATAGTATTCTTGGTGTCCAATTATTATGAGACACTTTTTTTATTTCTTCATTAACTCTGTATAACCTTGCGTCAAGGCTATCTAACGATGATATAATTATTGATTCTATTAATAATGGTTCAACTGGCGAACCAAATTCATTTTTACCATGGCTTGAAAGAACTACATGTTGTAGTTTTAAAACATCTTCACCATCTAATTTTAATTCTTTTGCTGCATTACAAATAAAATTATTTCCAATAGATATATGGCCAATTAATTTACCAATAGTTGTATATTCGCTTGCATTTTTTCCGTCAAGTTCAAAAACTTTACCCAAATCATGTAAGATTGCACCACAATAAACTAATTCTCAATCAACTTCAATGAATGAATAAACTTTTCTAAGTGAAACTGCTGCTTCTAATAATGAAGTACTGTGTCAAAATAATCCACCAATAACATTATGATGGATACTTACCGCTGCTGGAAATGTTTTAAATTCTTCTTCATATTTTTTTAATAATCTTATCGTTATTTGTTTATAACTTTCATTTTTAATGTTTTCAATAAAAGCAATAAGATCTTTAAATTTATCATCAATGTTTAAAGGAGCATTTATAGAAAACATATCATGAGTAATTTTATAATCATCAAATTCTTCTTCTTGGATGATAACATAATTGTTAATCTTTAATTGTAATTGATGTCTGTAACTATTTATGTTAGCTTCTAACCTTACTATTGACCCACTTTTCAGTTGAGCAATATCTTCATCATTGACATTCCATAAACGTGCTTCTATACGCCCAGTTCTATCAATTAAATGAACTATAAGATAATTCAATCCATTATTTCCGGTAGACAAAACAACTCTTTCAATTCTTGCAGTTAAGTTTACAATTTTTTCTTCTAAATTTAAGTCACTAATCATACATACTCCTCTATTTAAATTAAGTAGCCAGGGTTTTCAACTAAATCAATATATATATCAATAAAATTTGATATTTCATCATATGTAATTGAATTAGAGTCAAAAGTTATATTTGCATTTAAAGAAGTACTAATTGATCCATCATTATTAACAATTTGACATAATGAATTCAAAGAAATACTAAAACTTGAACTATCATTTAAATTAAAATTTAAAATATTATTATTAAAGTTAATAAAATCAAATATTTTAAACTGTAAATCTTCATTAAGTGTTTCTAAATTATTAAGTGAGTTTTGAAAATCAAATATTGTGCTTGATTTTTCAATATAAGTAAGTTCTTTTTTATTAAATGCTTTTGCCATTTTTTGAATCAATGCTATTTTATTATCTTTAATTTCTATATTTGATTCATTTAGGGCAATTAAAGTAGCTTTAATTAACAATGATGATATTTCTAATTTTTGATTTCTTTTTATAAATGCTTTTTCTAGAATATCATATAAATTTAATAAACTGTTAAGATTTGCAGTAAAACTGATTGATGATTTAGATATTTTTTTTACGTCTAAATCTTTTTTTAAATTTTCAGTTTTATTAAGATTTGATGGTTTTTCATAAAACAAATCATCTTTTTCTTCAACAACTTGCGCTTTTTCTAAATTATTAAGTTTCGATGTTTTAGAAAATTCATTAGATTCAATATTTTCTTTTTTTTGTAAAAAGTCATTATTTAAAGTGTCTAATTTATTTAAATAATCTTTTTTATCATCAGTTATTGATTCTTCATAACTTTTGTTAATATCTGAAATATTTGCATTTTGTTTTAAAAGTTCATTAAACTTTTCTTTTTCTTTATCAATTTCTTCTTGAAACAAATTTTTCTCTTCATCTTTTGCTTCATTTAAAGGTTGATATAAAAAATTGCTTGTTTTTTCCTTAAAAACATTTTCTTCCATGTCTAATGAGGTGTTTTTTGTGAAATAACTTAGCTCTTGAGTAATTGAATCATTTATTTCAACTTTTTTATTTTTTATAAAGTCATTTAAATAAGCTGCATCAGATACTTTTGTTTCTTGTAAATCTTGTCTATTGAAATTTAAGTTTTTATTTTTATTGTTTATAACCTGATTTGTTTGCTCTAATTTTTTTTCCAATTCTTCCATTATGGGGTTTGATTCAACATCATCATAGCTATCAAAATAATTAAACTCTTCTAAACCCTCTTTTAAAGTATCATTTAAATTATTTGGTTCCTTAGCAAGTTCTAAAAGTTCTTGATGAGTAACTATTTCAAATAATTTATCATTACAAGAAACTATTAAAGATTCGATTATAAAAATATTTTTTATTACACCATCAATTGGTGAAATTATTTCAATTTTATCAACTTGAGTAGAAATGGTAGTTAATTTTTGCCCTTTTTTTACTGGTTGTCCGTCTTTAACAAAAACTTCATCTACTATACCTTTTAAATTTTTGTTATTATTGAATAAAACATATTCCATATCTAGTCCCTCTTACATATTATACATATTAGTATTTTACACTATAAATTACCATAAATAAATAATGTAAAAAAAATGTCTAATATATATTAAAGAAACACATTATAAAATGTGTTTCTTTAATTGATTTCTAAAGTCATTGTTAAAACTTCGCTTTCACCACACTCAAGTTGTTTCATACCAAGTTTATCTCTATATCTATTACCTAATCTAGTTTCTAAATCAGGCAGACCTCAATAAGGTTCTAAGCATACAAAATCCATATCGTTAGTTGCTTTTCATATTACAAAGTAAGGGTTTTTATCAAAATACATGTTAATAGTTTTATCTTTATATAAATATGTAATTGAATCAAGATTAAATTGGTCAAATAATAAAGATTTTGAGTCACTAAAATCAACTTCTGAGATTACTATTTCTTTTGCAGCTATTTTATTATGATCAGGTACATATGTATTACCTTTACCTGCTTTAGAAGAGTAAAATTGTTCATTACTAAATATAACCTTCGAATCTTTTTCAACTTTAAATGCAGGGTGATGACCGAATGAATAAGACATTAATTCTTTGCCAATATTCATTACATCAAATAAATAAATAAATTTATTATTATCTAATAATATAGTAATAGTTATTTCAAACTCAAATGGATAAATATCTTGGAATTGATAATGGTTTTTAAAATGACAAACTATTTTTTCATTAGTTTGTGAGTCTATTGTTCAATCTTTAATTTGCGAAAAAAATCCATGTCTTGGTGTGTGATAATCTCTACCATTATGCAAGTAAGGCCCATTAACACTTCCACATATTGGATATAAGATTGGTCAAGTTTTTCCTCAAGAACCATCTTGTTGATACAATACTTCTATTCCATTATGTTTTAAACTTACAACCTCAAGCCCTTGTTTGTCAATGACAATTTTAGCTTCAATTTCCTTGTTTTTTAATAAAAACATATAATCACCTACTTCTTTCTTATAAGAATATTATATAAATTTTTTAATAAAAAAAACACTTTTTAAAGTGCTTTAACTAATTATTTTTGTACTTGTTCTTCTTTCATAAGACCTGCATCATATAAGTCTTTAAAATGACCTTTTTTATTTCTTAGTTCATTAAAAGTACCCATTTGCACAACACCTTTTCCTCTTGCTAAAACTATGATTTGATCACAATTTTTTATTGTAGAAAGTCTATGTGCTATTGATATACTTGTTCTGTTTTTCATAAGTTTATTTAATTCAACTTGTATTTCCTTTTCTACAATATTATCAAGTGCACTTGTAGCTTCATCAAGAATTAATAGGTCTGGGTTTTTTAGAAATGTTCTTGCTATTACTAGTCTTTGTTTTTGTCCACCACTCAACATAAAGCCACGTTCACCAAGAATTGTATTATATTCATTGGGTCAGCTCATTACTAAATCATGCAAGTTTGCTTTTTTAGAGGCTTCTATAACTTGTTCATCTGTAGCATTTGGGTTTGTGTACATTATATTTTCTTTAACTGTTCCAAACATTATTTGTGGTTCTTGTTCAACATAACCAACAAGATCTAAAAAAGATTTTAAATGAACATCTTTTAAATTTGTATCGTTATTTATTAAAACTTCTCCTTCAGTTGGATCATAAAATCTTAACAATAACTTAGCTATAGATGATTTACCACTACCAGTTTCACCCACAAAAGCATAACTTTTACCTTTTTCAAACACAAAATCAAACTTAGGTAAAACATTGACCTCTGGCTTTTCAGGGTAATTAAATGATACACCCTTAAAGATAATATCCTTATCCAATTTTTCTACGAACTTTCCTTCTCCTTTATAATAATGAGAATCAAATCTTGCTTTAGAACTAGTAATTTGATAAATCCTTCTTGTACATTCATTTGCCATCATATAACCAAATGCAGATCTTAATAAAAGATAAATTGGTGATGTCATAGTTCCTAAACCAGCAATAAATGTTGTTGAAATGATTATTAACTTGTGGTTGTCATTATGATAAAAACCATATGCACTTGACAAGACTACAAGTTGTACTGCCATAACCGTTGTGAATGCCCCTGTCATAACGAAGCTTAATCTTTTGAAAAACTTCTTAACAGTATGATAGAATTCATTATGTATTTCTTTAAAACGATTTTTTTCATATACTTCTGTTCCCGATGCCTTAATTAATCTAATTGTTCCAATTCTATCAGTTATATCACCATTAACATATGTTATTGTGGTTCTTAATTTTGTTACTCATTTTTTTACTCTTTTTAAAAATATGAACATCAATATTAACCCTATAGTAACAAATCCCATAGCAATTAAACCTAATTTATAATCAACTACAACTAAAACAACTGAAGAACCAATAAAGTTAAATAAAGCCATTAACATCATTGTTGGTATAATTCTAGTTTGTTCTCCAATTAACCATGTATCAGCACCAATCTTTGTTAAAATTTCTCCAATTTTTTGATTACTGTAATATGAGATATCTTGCTTTAACAATGATTTTAAAGTTTCATTTCTTAAATGAACCTCAATGTCTCTTCCCAACTTACCAACTGTTATATTTCTAATAAAAATTATTATAGCTAAAACCACATAAACTGATAATTGTAAGTATACTCATTCTTGTCAACCAAACTTTCAAATTAAAAAATTAGTTTTAGCAGCTTCTTCACCTTGCTCAAGTAAACTTATACAGTTAAGAGTTTGTTGCATCATTAGAGGTATGGATACTGCCATCCCGCTCCCAATTATAGAAAGGAAAATTATTATAAATCCAGATCAGGGATGGTGTTTTAAATATGAGCATAATAAGTATAAATAACCATGTTGTTCACGTTCTTGTTTAATTTTTTCAATTATTTCAGCTTTTGCTTTTTCTTCATATTTCGAACTCATTATAATACCCCCTATCCCATTAATCCAGCTTTATAAAGTTTGTTAAAATGTCCTTCTAAGTTTTTTAGTTCTTCAAAAGTACCTACTTGTACTATTCCGCCTGCATTTCCACCTAAAACAATTATTTGATCACAATCTTTTATAGTAGATAATCTGTGTGCAATTATAATAGTTGTTCTACCTATAATTAATTTATCTAACTGTGCTTGAACTTCTTTTTCCACAATATTATCAAGTGCACTTGTAGCTTCATCAAGAATTAGCAGCTCAGGGTTTTTTAAAAACATTCTTGCTATAACTAATCTTTGTTTTTGGCCCCCACTAAAGATAAAACCGCGTTCTCCAAGAATTGTGTCGTATTTGTCAGATAAGGTTAGAATAAAATTATGAAGGCTAGCTTTTTTAGCAGCTTCGATTACTTCTTCATCAGTTGCATCAAATTTTGCATACCTGATGTTGTCCATTACAGTTCCATATAAAATTTGTGGTTCTTGTTCAACATAACCAATTTTATCCAGATAACTTGGCATATCTATTTCTTTTAAGTTTATGTCGTTTATTAATACGTCACCTTTATAAGGGTCATAGAATCTTAATAAAAGTTTAGCAATTGTTGATTTACCACTACCAGTTTCACCCACAAAAGCATAACTTTTACCTTTTTCAAACACCAATGATGTTTTAGGAAGTATTAATTTTGAAGGAGACTCAGGGTATATGAACTCAACATTTTTTAATTCAATTTTGTTGATTTGATTAACTTTGATTGGTTCTGAGGGTTTAATTATAATACTTTTTTGTGAGTAAATAAAATTCAACCTTCAGTTACAGTTCATTGAAACAGATAGTGCTCTTAAAATTATCGGTAATAGAAACATAGCTCCTGCAAGTATTGTAACTGTTGACACAAACGGAATCACTAAAGCAGTAATTTGAGCTAAATTATAAGTATCATTGTACATAAAAATTATTGAAATAGTAATTAAACCTGGTAAGATTCAACCTAAAAAGTTTGCAAATATAAGTAATAAAGTTCCTAATCATACAGTTTTATTAATTTTTTTTGCATATATTTTATTAAAATCTTTTATTCTTTCTAACTCAGATAATTCTGTACCACTTGATTTAATCAATCTTATATTCATTAATCTATCAGTATTATCAGCATCTAAATTTTGTTTATAATCTAATGATACAATTGTTGCTTTTCTATATTGAAAGTATATAACTAATGAGATAATTAATAACAATACAAAAACACCAATTGCTATTGCTGCAATTTCAACATTTAAACTAAACATAATAATGTTAATTACAATAAACATTATTATAATGTATATCAAATTATTTGATCATTCATTAAGTCCATCGGCTGCTCCTTGTGAATCTCCAATGATTTTTGTCATATAGTTACCAATTTGATTTTTTGAATAAAAAGTTAAATCAACATCAACTAATGCTTTTAAACACTTTACCCTTAGTCATATTTCAACTTTTCTAGTTCAAATACCACCAACATAATTAAAAAAGAATTCAGTAACTGCATATGCTAAAATCATTGACCACCCAACTGCAACTCAACTATATCAATACATTGTAAAACCAAATAATGATTTTCCACCTTCATTTGTAATATTTTTAATTAAATTGGCAATTACAATTGACATAGATGAAAAAAGACTTGTATCAGTAATAGCTAATAAAACATAAATAGTAAATAAACCTGGGTAAGCTTTAATTGACCCCGCTAATAATTCTCTATATTTTTTTAATTTATCTTTTGAAAAAAATTTTACTCTATCTTCAACGCTTTGCATTTTATTACTCCTCACTAAAAAAAATATTTATGTAATCGTCAAAACACAATCAAATAAATAATTATTAATATAAAAATTTCTGTATTAATAATATTATTTTTATTATATACCAATAAAAAAATTTATTTTAAATAAGAAAAATTAATTTGTTTTTTTAAAAATATATTTTGCCATTGTTGCACATAAGATAAAATTAATAATTGGTATAAGATTTAATATTATAAACAATTTTTTTTGTAATTAGAAATCTTCTTAAAATATTCTATTTTTAATTTATAAATTCTGTACTTATAAATAATAGATGAAACATAACAAAAAAAGCATACTGAAATTATAGAATACAAAAATATGTTCTTGTTTTTTTCATTAACTAAATTCAAAAAAATTGAAAGGATAGTTAAAATTATTAATAAGCTATTTAATAAATCTAATATAAACATATACAATAAGTTTTTATTCATTTAGTTTAACTTTCTATTAGCTCATTTTAAATTGTGTTGTCAAAAAATTATAAAAATGATTACTTATAAAATTCTTATTCTTGTCAACTTTGTTTAAATGGAAATTTATATCTTTTTCTTTATTATCTAAAATTTTTGATACAAAGTTTGGATCTGTAATTAGTGGTTTTCCAATTGCAACTAAATCAGAATACATTAATGAGTTTTCTAGATCGTTTATCGTTTTTATTCCACCAACAACTATTAATTTAGTTCTATTATTAATCAATTCATATATATAACTTATCATTGGTCTTTTTAAATAATTAAAAGACTTAGATACTTGGTTGTAATTGGATAAAGAGATATGAATATAATCCAAATCTTTTTCAGAAAGTTTATCTACCAAAAATAATGTATCTTCAAACCTTATACCTGGTTCTTCATATTCTTCTGGAGATAATCTATAACCTATTATAAAATCTTTATTGTAAATGTTTTTTAATTCAATTAATTCATTAACTAATAAATCAATAAATTTATACCTTTTTTCAATTGTTCCACCAAAATCATCACTTCTTCTATTTGAATGTGGAGAAAAGAACTGTTGGATTAAATATGTGTTTGCACCGTGGATTTCAACTCCATCAAATCCAGATTGCATTGCTCGAATTGTTGCTTTTTTAAAATCATCAATAACTGAGTATATTTCTTTTAAACTTAAGCTTCTTGGTAATTCAGAATTTGTTCTAATCGCTGAAACTTCACTGGCACTAACAGGTCTTAATCCTTTAAGAACTTTACTGTTACTCATTCTGCCACCATGAAAAATTTGTAATATAGCTTTAGAACCATTAATTTTAATTGATTCGGATAATAGAGATAAAGAGTTAATCATGGAATCTTCTGATATACTTAACTGACCTTCTCAGGTTTTAGCTTCTTTATTAATATATGCAGCTGCAGTAATTACCATACCGACTTCTTTTGATCTTAAAGAATAATAATTAATTTCATTATCAGTGACTTCGCCATCACAAAAACTCATCATATTTGTCATCGGAGCCATAACAAACCTGTTTTTTAAAATATTATTACTATTTAATTTAATGTTAATATCTTTAAACTTCATAATAATCCTCATTAAAATAATTATATTCCTTAAATTAAATAAAAAAAAACTTTTATTATAAGTTGTTTATAAGTAAATTATTTATAGTCAAAATATCAATTTTTGAATCTCATGAATTATTAAATCTTGCTAATCGGCCAATATGAATGTTTTTAAATTCATTAGATAATAATTTAATATTATTTAAATTAACTCCACCACCAACTAATATTTTAGTATCAAGTTGCAAGTTTCTTAGTTTAATTAATTCTTTAAAGCCTTTATTAATATTAGTTCCACCTGATGTTAAAACATTATTTATATTAAGTTCATTCAAAATTTTGTAACTTTCAATAAAATCATTTACTTCATCAAATGCTTTATGGAAAGTTATTTCCAAATCTTCTTTTGTTTTAATAACTAATTTTAAAAACTCTACGTCAATATTTTTATCAATTAATCCACCAAAAACAATTCCATTTGCTTTTGTGGTTTTTATAAATTCTATATCTTTTAATATTTGAATTTTTTCTGCTTCTGAATAAACAAAACTTTTAAAAGAAGGTCTGACGATTACATTGATTGGTAAAGTTGAAATATCGGTTGCATGTTTAATTAGATTATAATCAGGAGTTAAACCTCCAACATTTAAATCTTTACATAATTCAATTCTGTGTGCATTAGAATTATTAATATCATGAACATCTTCAATAGATTTTGCAATAACTTCTAAAAGCATTATAAATATTTCTCTAACAATCTAACTTTATCTAGTTTTTCTCATGAGAATTCTTTTTTGCCAAAGTGACCATACTTACTTGTTCTAAAATAGATTGGTTTCTTAAGATCTAATGTTTCAATTATTGATTTTACATTAAAATTAAAAGTTTCATTAATAGCCTTGTAAATCACTGCATAAGGAACTTTGTTTGTGCCAAAAGATTCTACAAAAATTGAGATCGGATTTGAAACACCTATTGCATAACTAACTTGGATTTCTAATTGATCTGCTAATCCTGCTGCTACTAGATTTTTTGCAACATATCTTGCCATATAAGCAGCACTTCTGTCAACTTTTGAAGGGTCTTTACCAGAAAAAGCACCACCGCCATGTCTTGCATAACCACCATAACTATCAACAATAATTTTTCTACCAGTTAATCCAGCGTCTGAAATTGGTCCTCCAATTACAAATCTTCCTGTTGGATTTATTAAAACTTTAAAATCTGTATTCAAATTATGTTTTTTTGCAATTACATTCATAATATTATTTACTATAAAGTTTTTAAACTCTTTTTCATCATAATTTTCATCATGTTGGATAGACATTAAAATTGTATCTATTCTTGGATTTTTATAATTTTCATAATCCATTGTAACTTGTGATTTCATATCGGGTTGTGCATATTTAAATTGATTTAGTTTTCTTAATTTTGAAGCTAAATGAACTAGGTCATGTGCGATTTGGATTGCACAAGGCATATAATTCGATGTTTCATTAGTTGCATAACCAAACATTATTCCTTGGTCACCAGCTCCAGTGTCTTCTTTATCAACACCTAAAGATATGTCTTTAGATTGTTCTTTAATTTTAATTAAAATTTCACAAGTTTGAGGATCAATGCCAGTTTCTTTATTATTGTAACCAACTCTTGATAATACTCATTTTGTAATTTCTTCATAATTAACTTTTGCACTTGATGATATTTCTCCACCTATTACTAAAAAATTACCAGAAACAAAAACTTCACATGCAACTTTTGACTCTGGATCTTGTTCTAAACATGCATCAAGTATTGCATCAGATATTTGATCGCACAACTTATCTGGATGTCCTTCTGATACAGATTCACTAGTAAAAAACTTTTTCATAAATTCTCCTTATTTAATAAATAGCATTATAATAATATCAAATTTTTCTATAACAGTTTTATTATTGTTTTAAAAATTTCTTCTTTACCATTTCCTCTAAGAAATAAATGCTTTTCATTTTCTAATTTTATAATATTTATTTTATTTACATCAATATTAGAAAACATATTGATGTAAGTTTCCTTATTGATAAAAATGTCATTTGTAGGTAGTAACAAATGAACTTTTAAATTGCTATTTCTAAAATTTTTTGTAATTTTGTTGTTTAATTTTTTTATTTGTAAATATTCTTTATAGTTTTTTTTATTATAAGAATTTAGTGTAGATGAAATTTTATTATAACTATTGTCACAAATAATATTCATGTCCAAATTCTGTGTCAACATAATTTTATATGAAAAAATTATTCCTAATAACATTTTAAAAATTAAATTGATATTTAATTTTTTAAATTGATTTAAATATAAAGAACAAAAAAATACATTATGTATCTCTTTTCTACGCATAAAATTAGAAACTATTGTCGAACCAAAACCTTCTCCTATCAATACTAAATTTTTTTCGGGGTATTCTTTAGAAATATATTCGATTATTTCATTTAAGTCATTTATTAAGTTATTGTAATTAAATACTTTTATTTTTTTATTTTGTCCAAAGTTTCGTTGATCATATGAGATAACACTTATATCATTATGATATTTATCACAATAATCTTTTAGATCGATAAAAGAATCTCGTGTTTGTCCATAATCATGAATTCCCAATATTATTGTTTCTGCTGTACTTTTTATATTACCTAATCAACTTAAATTATAATTGTCAGAAGTTAAAAAGAATTTTGCATCAACCAATCCTGGTTTTATAACTTTTTTCTGTTTTTTATAAATTGACAAACAAATAAAATATCTAGTTAAAATTAAAACTAGCAATAAAAAAATGATTATAGAAATCATTATAAATATTATATAAATAATTTTATTATTATTTAAAATACTCATACTAAAGATTAACTTAGAAAAACTAAATTAAGACTAACCTCCCCTTGATAAATCTAGTGCATAAACATCAAATTGACCCATAAATCAAAATGCAAAAATCACATTTTGTCTTCTAATAATGAATTCATCATTACCCATGACATTTATAGCTTCATATATTAAATTACCTGCGTCTTGTTCTAGATTAATTCTCATTCTTTCAAAATCATAAATTGTAGACCTACCATACATTTCATTTTTTCTTTCGAATTCGACTTCAGTTAAAACCCTTTGATAGGTATCCATATACTTAGTGTTGTTTCTAAGTCTTTGTTCTATACCTCTACAAATGTTTTTGATTTCTTTGTCCAAAGCGAATAGAGCTTCATGTAAATTTCTTAATTTATCATGTCTTTTCATAGTCTATCCTCCAATAGTATTACCTTAATTATACCTAAAATTAAGTCAATTTACAATTACTATTTTTATTATGAAATTATGTTACTTGTAATCTCTTAATTCTTAATACTTTATTTGTAATGTCATCAAAAGACAATACAACTCCACATAATTTTCCGTCATTAGTTGATGGAATAAACTTAGTTGGTAAACCTGTTTTCTCTTTATTTATTACTTCTGAAGGGTTGACACCAATAATTGAATTAATTGGGCCAGTCATTCCAACATCTGTTATAAAAGCAGTTCCTAATGGCAATATTTGCTCATCAGCTGTTTGAACATGAGTATGTGTACCTAATAAAGCACTTATTTTTCCATCATAATTATATGCAAATGCAGCTTTTTCAGCAGACGCTTCGGCATGAAAATCCACAATATGAATATCAGAATCATCATTTTCAAGTATTTTTTCAAATACAACATATGGGTTATCAACTAAATCCATAAAAACTCTTCCCATTAAATTAGTTACTCTAATGGATTTGTTATTAATTGAAAGTTTAATTGTACCTAATCCAGGTAAATCTGAATGCATATTTGCAGGTCTTAAAAGATCATTTGTTGTTTTAATATACTCCAAAGTCTCTTTTTGTTTAAATATGTGATTACCGCTTGTAATGACATTTACTTTATTATTTTTTAAAAATTCATAATGTTTCTTGTTTATGCCTTTTCCATGACTTATGTTTTCACCATTTGCAATTACAAAACTAATATCATAACTTTTTATTATACTATCAATATTTTTTTCAATAACTTCTCTACCGGGCAACGAAAATACATCACCTATAAATAATATATTCATTAAATTATATTCTCCAAAGAATCTATCAATTGATTAATATTAATAATATTTTTTTTATAATCATCTACTAAATCTTTAACCATATTTTGTTTTTTTACAAATCCTAATTTTTCTTCTATGTTGATTAAATAATTTACAGTTTTATTTAAACTATCGTGCACCGCGCTTTTACTTATTTCTAAATTATCAGCAATTTCTTGATAAGAAAGATCTTCAAAAAAATATAATTCAAAGTTTTGTCTTTGTTTTTCTGTTAACATATTTTTATAATAATCATAATATTCTGTTAATAAAACTGTTTTTGATATTTCATTGTTAATCATTTTCTTCATCATCTTCCATAAAATCAGCAGTCATTTCATAAATATATTCATCAACATTAAATTGTTTTAAATCTTCGACTTTTTCACCAGTACCGATCAATTTAACAGGAATTTTTAGTATATCTTTAATTGCCATTGCAATCCCACCTTTGCTAGTACCATCCATTTTAGTTAAAACAATACCAGTTACATCAGTTGCTTCTGAAAATGCTTTAGCCTGGTTTACTCCATTTTGGCCAGTTTGTGCATCAATAACTAATAAACGTTCATGTGGGCCGTCCTTTACACTTTTTTGTATAATTTTAGTTATTTTTTCAAGTTCTCTCATAAGATGTTCTTTATTTTGGAGTCTTCCAGCTGTATCAACTAATAAAATATCATAGTTTTTTTCTAAGGCTATCTTTATAGAGTCAAACACTACACTGGCTGGGTCTTTTGTATTATTTTGTGGTTTTACTAAATCGACATTTTTTAATCTATTATTACATCATTGTTCTAGTTGTTCAACTGCACCTGCTCTAAATGTGTCACCAGCAGCAATAAGAACCTTCTTATTTTGTGAACTATAGAAATTTGCAATCTTTGCAATGCTTGTTGTTTTACCAACTCCATTGACACCAACTATTAAAAATATGTTTAATCTACCATCTTTAAAATTTAAATCAGTTTTTGGTTTACCCGAATCAATATAAGCTTTGTATATTTCTTCTGCTAATATTTCTTTAATATCAGTAAAAGTGTGTTTAGGCTTTACTTTTTTCTGAACATTATTAGATATTTCTAGGACCATTTTCATGCCCATGTCAGTCTTAATTAAAACATTTTCTAACTCTTCATAAAAATCACTATTTGGTGTTTTATACTTTTTAGTAAGTTTTTTAATATCACTTGAGAATGTTAGGGTATTTTTATGTTCTTTTTTATGCTTTTTTTCTTGTTTTTTTAATTGTCTTCGTTCTTTTAAAATACTTCAAAATCCCATTTTATTTCTCCATTTTCCTTATTTAATTGTATAATAATTTTATTAAGTATATGTAATTAAGGTGGAAATTATGAAAAAAATATTGCAAATGGTTCTAGCATTGGGTTTAACAGTAACACCATCTACTGTTAGTGCATACAAAAAGACTAGTGAAACATCATCAAAATACCAAGATTTCATTCAAATGTGAAATGATTACTTATACTTTAGGTATGACATGTCAGATTCTGAAACAAATTTTGTAAAGAAAAATTTGAAATCGATAATTAAAGATAATATGGAAGAAGAACCACTATTCAATAATATATATAAAAATGCAAATATCAATTTTGTATCACTAAAAAACGATGTATTAAAAGTTAGTTTTGAAAACAAGAAAAACTCAAATATATTTAATTATTCATTTACAAAAGAATTCACACTTATTTTGTTTAATTATGATAATATTGATAAATTTGTTAATAATGCGCAAAAATACTTGGAACTTAATCCTATCATTTTAGATAAAGCTAAATATATTCAAATTGAGTTAGAAAGCGTTATTAAAGATAAGTACCAAAGTTTCATAGATTGATATAGTCATGAGTTGATTTATCTTAATAATGTAACTGAATTCTTTGACTTTTTAGACTTTGATTCAATTGACTTAAATTTAAAATCTAATAATAAATTAAGAGCTGATTTTTTATGCAGTACTGAATTACAATTTTATTTCAAAAGATCAATCAATAATATTTTAAAATCTCAAAATAAAAAAATATTATTTTCAAGTGATATAAATATTTTAAAAAATAACATATCAAATTGAATAGCAAAATATACTTATTTAAATGTTTATGATAAAAATATTATCGATTTTTATAATGTAGAATCATTTGACTATAAAAAAGGAATTGTCACAATTTCATTAAATGATAATTATTTTACTAAGTCAATTCTAATTACTTTAGAAAAAAAATAAACACAAAGGTTTATTTTTTTTCATTTTTTTTATTAATGTATTCTTGTAATTCTTCAAATTTACCTGTTCTAATAAATTGGACTGTTTCTTCAATATTTATAAGTTGTTCACTTGCTCTTTCTAAGTTTTTTAATTGTTTAACAATTGTTATAATTTTTTCAGCTTCATCTTTACTTTTAGAATTTAATATTTTTTCAGCTAATGTTTTATTAATTAAATTAAACTCGTCTGTTATTTTTTCTTCCACTTGAAGAACTTTTTGATGCTGATCTTCAGTATAATTTTCTACAAGATTTAAAATAATATTTAACATTTTATTTACAAGATCAAACATTTTTGATATTTGTTGAATTTCAATTGTTTCAGGTTTATATTTTAATGAGAAATAACATATATTTTTTGCAACGTCAGCTATTCTCTCAACTTCTCTACATATTAATACTCCTCCGACAGCTAATCTTAAATCACCTGCAACCATCTGTTGTTTTGCAATTTTTCAAAGAGCCATTCTTGTGAAGTTATTTTGCATATCATTTATTTTTATATCATTATTTATTACTTCTTGTGCTATTTCATAATTTTTTGTTTTTAATGATTCAAATGTATTCGCATATTGAGTTTTGGTAGATTCGATTATTGCTAGTAAATCTTTTTTTATAGTTTCTATATCTCTATCTAATATTTTATTGTATGACATAATAACCCTACCTTTCTTTCTAACCAAATCTACCTGAAATGTAGTCTTCAGTCTTTTTGTTTTTTGGATTTGTAAAAATCTTTTTAGTTCTATCGTATTCAATTAACTCACCATTTAAGAAAAATGCTGTATAGTCACTTACTCTTGTTGCTTGCGCCATTGAGTGAGTTACAATAACAATAGTGAAATCCTTCTTTAATTTTAATATTAACTCTTCAACTTTTAAAGTAGCAATTGGGTCTAAAGCACTAGTTGGTTCATCCATTAATAAAATTTTTGGCTTCATTGCAATTGCTCTTGCAATACATAATCTTTGTTGTTGTCCACCACTTAAACTTAGTGCAGAGTCTCTTAAATAATCTTTTACATCATCTCATAGAGCTGCTTTTTTAAGAGAATCTTCAACTATTTGATTAAGAGCATTTTTGTCTTTTACACCTTGATTCCTTGGTCCAAATGCAACATTATCATAAATTGAGATAGGGAATGGATTTGCCTTTTGAAATACCATCCCTACATTTGTTCTTAGTTGAACAACATCAACACCTTTTTCATAAATTTTAATGTCATTAACTTCTATTTGACCATCAAGATAAATGTTACCAACTAAATCATTCATTCTATTAATAGATCTAATTAAGGTTGATTTACCACACCCAGAAGGACCTATCAAAGCGACTACAGTATTTTCTTTTATACCCATATTAATATTTTTTAAAGCTTGTTTAGAATGATTATAATAGAAATTAAAATCCTTTATCTTTATAACTTCTTGTCTTTTATTAATTGGTGTATTTTGAACGATTTTAGAATAAATCTTATCTTCTGAAAGTTCTTTTAAAACTTCTTGATTTAATTCTTCATCAACAATAACTGTTTTATTTTCTTTTAACTTTGACATATATACTCCCTTAATTAGAGATGCTATTTTTTTTAGCATCTTTAATAATATCTTTAATAACTTTTTTTCTTATTTTACGGTTCTTATAATTTATTTTAATAGTTTTAAAGCTCAATGCTCTAATAAGTTTTTTAAATCTTCTTCTAATATTTTTATATAATTTAGCAAATCATTTTCTGTAATTAAATTTAAAAATAGACGAATAAATTCTTATTATTTTTTGTTTAAATGTAACTTTTTCAAAAAGTGGATCTAATTTATTACTAATATATCTACTTAGGAATATAAGACCTAAAACTAGAATTATGGTTACAAAAGCTATTTGGTATGCTACACCTAAAAGTTCTGCAGAACTTCCTTCTGATGCAAGCATATATATTTCAGTTGTTAATGTTGCTCCAGATGAGAAGAAACCATCAGTCGGCATTCTTACAGCAGTACCTAATGTAAGGTAAACTGGAGCAGATTCACCGATTATTCTAGATACTGATAGGATAATAGTTGTCATAAATCCTTTTAAAGCATTTGGCAATATAACTTTTATAACAACGCCAGTCTTAGACATACCTAAACCATATGCAGCTTCTTTATATAAAGTAGGTACTGAAGTTATCGAATCTTCAAATGAAGTAATCATCATAGGCATTATAACAATTGTCATTGTTAAACTTGCGGCAAAGATAGACATAGGTAATCCCATTGCAGTTACGAACAAACTTAATCCAAAAACTCCGAATACAATACTTGGAGTAGATGCTAGAACATTTATACAAAATCTTATTGTGCTTGCAAATTTACTATCTTTATGAGCATATTCTGCTAAATAAATTGCAATAAACATCGATAATGGAATTGCAAATATTATTGTAGAAACAATTAATAAAATTGTTGTTAGCAATAAAGCGAAAATTCCTGAACGTTGTCCACTTATTTCTACAAACGCTTTTGAATCAAAATTAACCAATCCTTTAGCAACGACTGTTATCAAAATCCATGATATAAATCCAATTATTATAGCCGTTGATGTAATCATAAAACCACGAAGTATTGTACTATGCACTTTTTTTGATAATCTAGATTCAGTATTTGTTTTTACAAGAACATCAAGTTTATGAGGGTCATAACTGTAGTTTTTATTATAATCTGATGAAGCAAACTTTTTATTTTTTTTATGCTTATTTCTTTTTCTATTTCCAATATTACCTATTGCAATAATTAAAAAGTTTATAAGAATAACAACAATGAATAATACTAATCCTATTGCATATAATGAAGACTCATGTGTTAATCCATTATTTTCTAACATTTCTAGACCAATGGTACCAGCTAATGTTTTAATTGATGAGAATAAAAATCCTGTTATCCCATCATCTACATTTAATCCCTTTGCAGAGTTACCTGCAATTAAAATTACAGCCATTGTCTCTCCAATTATTCTTGCAATACCAGTTATTATTGCAGTTATTATTTTGGGAGTTGCTGAAACAAGGATGACACTAAATGTGGTTCTTTCTTTTGTCATTCCAAGAGCAAGTGAAGCATATTTATGACCCACAGGAACTGCTTCAATTGCATTAATTGATAAAGCAATCATTGTTGGTAGAGCCATAAAAGACAAAGTTAAACTTGCGGTCATCATATTAGCACCTGTTGGTGCACCCATTCTTATAAACATAGGACCAATTTGATCTATTGCAAATAGCCCAAATACAACTGAAGGAATACCAGCTAATAGTTGAATAAATAAAATTACAAATTTTTTTAGTCGACCACTAAGATATTCACAGATAAATAAAGAACTAAATATTGTCAATGGTATGGCAAATAATAGTGATATTAATAACATCATTAATGTTGATAATATTATTCTTCCTATTCCATAACTAGCGTCACTAGCACCATCTTTACCAGGTGCTCAATCTCCAGAAAAAATAAATTTGAAGAATGAAAAATCTTTAAAGAAATTTACTGATTTATATAATATAAACGAGACTAAAATGGCTAATATAAATATAACAATTGTGGTCATAAATATTATCAAATTTTTAGAAGCTATATCTATTTTTTTTGATTTAGATTTATACCTTTTCATTGTTTTAATTTTTTCTTTCATACTTTTTTTCGAATCCTTACTTAAAGTTTTAAGCTTTAATGTCATTAATTACAAAATATTTAACTAATCCTTCTTTTTTAAAAGGATTGCTATCATCGTTAGCTTTGTATAAATAATTAAAGAAATTAAATATGTTGTTGAAGTCATTACTATTTAAATTAGTTATACATATAAAAGGCCTTTTAAATGTATAACCCTTATCATCATCTGCTTTAATAAATTCATCATTATTAATGTAATCATCTATTATGACCCACTGTTTTTTATCTTGATCAAATTTATAAGGTTGTTCACCTTCTGTTAATGGAGATGCTAGTTTTTTATTATCAATCCCTGATAAAAATATTCCACCATTATTATCCAAGTTTTGAATAAATCCATTTGAAATATAACCAAAACCTGTAGAAACTTTTATTTGTTCTATCATTGCACCATTTGAATTAACAACATTAGAACTAGGCATTTTTTTAATTTTAGTTAAATCAGAAAATGCACTTCTAGTACCTGAACCATCTTCTCTTGTATAAGTAGGTATTTTAATGTTTCCAATTTCAGTGTTGCTTTCATTTAATTTTTTTAAATTATCAATATCAACATCGTTTGTATAATCCATAAGAAGTCTGTTTGCCATTTCATATCAAGTCAATTCCCCTTCATATAATTTAGCAAGTAAGCTATTGTTATCTTTTAAATTAAAATTTACAAGATCGTTTATTGAAATATTATTGATTTTTTGCTGCCAATATGATGGTGAGTTAAAAATTATTCCTATAGCATCAAGTGCAAAGGTAATTGTTAAATAACTACTTTGCTTATCTAAATTTTTTTTATCTTCTAAATTTGTTTTAATATTTTCAAAAGCATTTTCATCCTCAATTTCTGTTTTTTCTAAATCTACAAAACTATTACCTTCAGACAATGTTTTATTTGTTGCATCTTTAGAAATAAATCCAGCTGCATACATTCCTTTTTCAACTCCACCGACTCCAGCTTGACTTCCAGTTGAATTATATACAAAATCAAGTCCTTCTTTAGAATCGCTGTATTCTTTTGTTGCAAGTTGCATAAATGGATTTACACTAGTGCTACCACCAATTACTATTGAGTTCTTTGGTGTAACAATAGTTCATACTCAAAATCCAACCATTATTATTAAAAAAGAGATAAGGAATATACTAATTTTTTTGCTCATTAAAATTATTCTCCTTTAAATAGTTAATTACTATTAGTAATTTTTTTAGCATCAACTAATTTAATTTGTACAATTTTTGTTATACCTTTTTGTTCCATAGTAGCTCCAAAAAGTTTATCACAATTTTCCATAGTACCAATTCTATGGGTTACAATTAAAAACTGTGTGTTATTAACAAAGGTTTTTATATATTTAGCAAACCTTTCTACATTAGCAATGTCTAGGGGTGCTTCTACTTCATCTAATATAACTAATGGAATTGGTCTAACTTTTAATATTGAAAACAGCACAGATAATGCTACCATTGATTTCTCACCACCACTAAGAAGGTTTAAGTTAGATATTTTTTTACCTGGTGGCGACAATTTAAGATCAATTCCAGTATTCAAAATGTCATTAGGTTCTGTGTATATTATAGAAGCAGTGCCTCCTCCAAATAACGTTGCAAAGGTTTCTGGTAAAACTTTATTTACATCACTTATAATTTTTTTAAATTGTTCAACCATTTGATGATCCATATCAACAATAGCGTCTTTTAAATTTTTAATTGATTCTGAAATTTCATTAGATTGAGATAAGTAGGTTTCATATCTTGAATTTTCATTTTCATACTCTTCAATTGAATCAATATTTACATTACCTAGTGAGTTAATTTTTGCTCTTAGTTCTTTAATTTTTTCTCTAACTACACTTTCATTTTCTATTATAGTTTCCTTTATTTTTAATGCGTTTTCTAACGTTAAATTATAATCTTGAGCCAATCTGTTTTTTGCATTAAACTCTTTTTCTTTCAATAAGTTTCTATCAGAATTAATTGTTAACATTTTTTCTTTTAGTACACTTAACATATTTCTGTCTACCTCAAGTTTTTTGAATAAATCATTTTGTTTTTGTGTACCTTGGTCTTTTAAAGAACGTATAACGTTTATGTCTTGTTCAATTTTTGCTTTATTATTATTTTCTAATGAAATTTGTTCCATTAACTTAATTAATTGCTCATCAACAGATTTAAATTCTACCTCATCATTTGTAAGGTCTTTACCAGTTAATATTCTAAATTCATTTTTAATTTTATTTAACTCTTTTTCTAAAGACTCAGAAGTTTTTTTTGAGGTGGCGATTGAAGCTTGTATTTCATTGTGATGTTCTCTTTGTATATCAATACTTTCAGAAAGAGAAACAATTTTACTTTGAAGGTTAATAACCTTTTCATTATTATGATCTTTTTCTTTCTGAAGTTCTTCTAATTTACTTGTGTCAAACAAATTAATGCTTTTATTTTTTTTACTTCCACCAACAATGGCTCCATAAGGAAGTATACGTTGTCCATCTAATGTTATGACATGAAACTTTGAATTAGTAATTTTTGATATATTCACTGCATTTTCAAAACTATCAACTATAAGATAATTAGATAATAAATAATCTAGTACTATTTTAAATTTTTTATCAATTATTGCTAATTCATTACCAAATCCAATAAAACCATTTGTTTTTTTGATGATAAATTTTGTTTCTTCATTAATATAATTTGCTCTTAAAGTATCTAGTGGTAAAAAAGTTGCGTATCCTCCATTATTTGATTTTAAAAACTCAATTGCTACTTTTACACTATTTGTATTTTTTACAATAATATTTTGCATATTATTTTGTAAAGCAGTTGATAAAGCAACTTCATGTTCAGGTTTAACTTTTATAAATTCTGAAACTGTTCCTTCAACACCAGGTAATATGTTTTTATTTTCCAAAACATTCTTTACACCATCAAATAGATTTTCTAATGAATTTTTTTTAGCAATCATATTTTCAATTTGTATTTCTAACTTTGAGATAACTTTACTTAAATATTCTTGTTCATTATTTAATTTATAACGTTCTGCCGAAAGATTGTCTAACAAAATTTTCTTTTCATGTTTTTCTTTAAGTAAACTTGCTAATCTACCTTCTTCTGAATCAATTTCAATTTCTAAACTCTTTGCTTTGTGTTTTATTTCAGAAACCTTGTATTCACTATCATCAATGTTTATATTTTCTTTTTTAGATTCTAAAGTTATTTTAGCAACTTTTAATTCACTTATTTTTTCAACTACCTTAGTAAACTCTTTATTTAATTTTGAAAGATCTTTATCATTTGATTCACTAGTATTTATTAATTGATTATATTCAATATTATTCTTATGAAATGTTTTTTGTAATAATTCCATTTCCGTTTTTAAATTAACTTTTTCATTTTCAAGTTCTTCAATTTTAGAACCATAAAATTTTATATCACTTAATAAAACTGAAACCTCTATTGATTTCAATTCATTAAAAGCTTCATTATATTCTATTGCTTTTTTAGATTGCTTTTTAAGACTTGGTAATTTACGTTCAATTTCATTTATTATGTCATTTATTCTGTCTAAGTTATCTTGTGTTCTAGAAAGTTTGCGTATCGCTTCATCTTTTCTTTTTTTGTATCGCGCTACACCAGCGGCTTCATCAAATAGTTTTCTTCTATCTTCAGGTTTTGATTCAACAAAATTACTTATAGAACCTTGTGATATTATTGCTAAACTTGATTTTGTAAGACCAGTTTCAAGTGCAACATCTTGAATATCTTTTAACCTAACACGCGAATTATTAATATAGTATTCAGATTCTTTAGTACTTCTAAAATACTTTCTTGTTATAGAAACTTCATTAAAATCCAATGAACTAAAGTTTCTATTAGAGTTATCAAATACAAGAGTCACTTCTGCTAAGTTTAAAGCTTTTCTTTCACTACTTCCAGAAAATACAATGTCTTCCATTGAATCTCCACGAAGTGTTTTGTAAGATTGTTCACCCAATGCTCACATAATTGCATCATTAATATTAGATTTACCACTACCATTAGGTCCAACAATTCCTGTCATAGAATAGTCAAAATCCAATTTAATTTCTTCAGCAAAAGACTTAAAGCCAATAGCATCAATTCTTTTTAAAAATATCATTTTAACCTCTTGTATTTGTATGTAGCCATCCTACACAACTGGTTTTATTATAAACTAATATATTTAAAATTTTAAAAAAAATAAAATTTATAAATAATATATTTTTTAGAACTTATTCTATAAAGTAAAAAACATATTCTATTATTGGCAGAATACGTTCATACTTACTATTTAAATGTTTTTTTAATTTTTGATAAAGCATCTTTAGCAGCTAACTGTTCAGCTCTTTTCTTGCTAGTCCCTTTACCTACTCCATACAACATATTATCTATCATAACTTGGACAACAAAGTTAATTTGATTTTTATCATCTTTTTCTTGAGAAATACTTTTATATATCAAATCACTTCTCATTTCTAATTGTATTAATTCTTGAAGTTCAGATTTATAATCAGTAGTTTCTTCAATTAAAGATTCTATAGCTAAATTATCAAACAATGTCTTTTTTAATCATTTGTCAGTTAAATAACTATCTAAATCTAAGTAAATTGCTGCAGTGAAAGATTCAAATACATCTGCTAAAATTGAGTCCTTATCATAACCTTTTGAATCTAGTTCACCAATACCAAGTCTAATAATACTACCTAGTTTTATAGTTCTAGCCACTTTTGCAAGCGATTCTTCTCTTACTATAGAACTTCTTATCTTAGTTAATATACCTTCATTAGCTTTTGGAAAGTTTTTATACAAAAACTCACTAACTTTTTGTTGTATTATCGCGTCACCTAAAAACTCTAGCCTTTGATAATTTTTTGAAAGTCTATTTTCGTTTGAAAATGAGTTATGTGTTAGTGCTTCTTCATAATAACTTTTATCTTTTAATTTAATGTCAAATTTATTTAAAAAGTTTTTTATATTATTCATTAAGAAGTGCTTCCTTTAATCTAATTACAACATTATTTACAATAGCATTGTAAGTCATCTTCAATGTAGCATAAAAAGATCTTTTATCACTTGAACCATGTGACTTAAAAGCAATTTTATTTAAGCCTATTAACAGAGCTCCAGCATGATTTTTATAATCAAATTTTGCAGCAACTTCTTTAAAGGCTTTTCTAAGTCTAAGTGCAGCAAGTTTTCTAAACAAATTTTTTGTAACTGAAGACTTTATTTCATTCAAAAGGTTTTTAGCCATACCTTCTGCTGCTTTTAATGCAATGTTTCCAGTATATCCATCAGTAACTACAACATCTACAAAACCTGAAGTGACATACCTTGGCTCAATATTTCCAAAAAAGTTGATTCTTTCAGAGTCTTCAAGTAATTTATAAGTTTCTCTATGTAGTTCAAGTCCTTTTGACTTTTCTTCACCAACATTTAATAGTCCAATTAGCGGTTTTTCAATCTTATTAATTAATTTAGAATATTCACCCGCCATGATTGCAAATGTCTTTAAATCTTTTGGTGTACATTCAAGATTTGCTCCAACATCAAGTAATAATGTAACTTTGTTAGATACAATTGTAGGAATAACTGGCATGAATGCAGGTCTATCAACTCCTTGAATTTCCTTTATTATAAAATGACAAGCTGCAATATATGGTGCTGTTGCTCCTCCTGTAACAACTGCATTAGCTTTATCTTCATTAACAAGTTCAATCGCCTTAGTCATACTTGAATCTTTTTTTCTTCTAAAATCTAAAATACTATCTGTCATATTGATTATTTCAGTTGTATTAAAAAATTCTACTCTATCATTGTCATACTTAAGTTTTTTTAAATACTTTTTTATTTCTTCTTGGTTACCTACAAAGATTATCTTTAAGTCATTAAACTCATTTAAAACTTGACAAGCCGCTTCCAAAGCAGGTGGTATACCTTTGTCTGAACCCATTACATCAAAAGCAATTGTTTTATATTCCATATTATTTTCTCCACTAGTAATTATTTTAATATATATGAATAAAAAAACAATGTAAACATTGCTTTTTTATTTTTTATATTTTTCTTTATTTTCTTTTTGTCTTGCACTACCCTCAGAGCAACAAGGACATTTTTTTTCATAACATACTATGCAACTAATACATTTCATACAACTCTTACAACCATGATAAGAACCACTGCAAACTCTACAAGTATAGCAATTGTGGGCTCCTCCAGGGCAACATTCATTTGAACTGTTATTTGCTAAAGGCATAATCCCATCTCCTTTTAAATATTTTACATAATTATTATGTTAATAACAATGTTAAAGGTTTTTTTCTTATTTGTATTGTGGCTGTCATTCAACCTATATAGAGTATAGAGCCTAGTATTATTCCAGAGACAAATGGTAATCAAATTAAAGTTGGTATAGTAACAACTACTTTAAAGCTATTTCATACAATTGATTGAATTATAGACCATGTTAATAATGATAAGCCATAACCTATTAAAAAACCTATAAAAGAAAATATAATATATCTACCTAATATTATTCAATTAATTTTTTTATTTGTGTAACCTAATGAACGCATAACAGTTATTATGTTTATTGCATCATTTATTATTACGTTAATTAAAACAATTAAAAGAATTGTAAGTAAAATTACATCTATGATTATATATGTTAACATTGCTTTTTCCACTTCACCTAATATTGAATTAATTAATTCTTTAAGTATAGGAAATGTAACAACTCCAGGATTAATAAAAAACTGTGTATCAAAAGGTTTCAATAAATATTTTTCGTTCAAATACTTAGATATATTTTTTAAAGTAATATTGGCATTTTCAGAATTTGCAATGTTATTAATGTATAAATCTAAATTAGTTGCTAATCATGGTCTAGAAGGTGTTGATGCATACGAAAATAAATCTCTTTTATTTCTAAATGTATCAATTGATTTTCTAATATCAGTTATATCTATTTCCCCTTCACTTGCCTCTTTAGTACTATATAAATTAGTAAATACAGGGCTTGATGTTGAAATATTTTTTGCAATTTTACTCATTGCTGCATCATAATCTAAATAAACTTCTTGCAATAAAGTGTTATCACTTATAATGCCAGCAATTCTAATTTTCTGTTTAAATGTTGTGTTTCCAATATTAATAATAAACTTATCATTTACATTAAGGTTCAATAATTTTGCAAGTCTAAATGATATTAATCCATTTATATAGTCATCATTTAATTCAGATAATGATTCAAATGAACTATTAGAAATAGAATTAAAATTAAAAATGTTTTTAGGATCACCATATTCTTTTGAACTTTTAAACATTACAACATTTGATTCACTTAAATCAATATCTTGATTGTCTTCTACAAAAAACTTTAAATTATAAGTTAACAATTCTTTTGTTTTATCAAATAAAACTTTATTAGCAGATATAAATGGATTGACTTTGTCTTCTGAAATTAAGAAAGTTGAAATTCAATCTTTAAGTGATGTGCTAATAGTGGGTTTTGTATTATCAGCTTCTAAAGAGCTTAAAACTTGTTGACCAAAATCTAAATCATTATTATAATTTCTAGCAACTTCTTTAAAACTTTCAAGATCATTACAATCTCCAGAATATCCTGGAATAGATACACAAACATATTTTGCAATGTCATTTACATATATACCAGAGTTTTTATTTTCATTAATTGGTTTTATATTTAAAATATTTGGTTTCTTCATCATATCATCAATTATTTTCTTTAATTCTTCTTCATTAGAACTACTACTTATTAATTTTCAAATGTTATTTTGAACTCAAGTCTTAATATCAATTTCATCATTATTCTCCAATGGATATAACAAAAATGTTAAATTGCTAATAATTGGTATTAAACTTTTTATTTGTTCAATTTCATTTGATTTTAAAATTTCATTTCTGTAATCTGAAATATTATTAATAAGATTAGTTATATTTTTAGAGTATATAATTTCATTTTCTATGTAATTTTCATTTTCTGAAATGTCACTATAATTTATTTGATAATTAGGTTTTATATTATTTTTCATCAGTCCATTGTCAGAATATTTTAAATTATTAATAGAATTAAAATTATAATAATGATTAACTTCTTTAGAATATATATTGTAGCCAGATTCAAACATATTTTTTAAAATAGGCAGTGCTCTTAATTGCATTGTAAATAGAAATGAACTGATGCCAAATAAAGAAATAATTAGGATAAATTTCCCTTTATTATCATTAACAAAAGCATTTTGCAATCTATATGTAAATAAACGATTATGCTTTTTGGATGACTTTAAAATTAAGTGATTTATTAATGTAAATAATAAAGTTGGAAAGAAAATTATTTGTATAACAATAATTAAATAATTTCTTTTATTTCTTTTTGTTTGAGTGTTTATTAAGTCTAAAGCTTTTACATTAAGTACTCTATAAATTATAAAATACGCAAACAATGAAAATATTAAAGGAATTATTAAAAGTAAAAAAGTCAAGAAAATATAATCATGATAAATGTAATCAAAATCAATTGTAACTGATGATTTAAATTGCTTTTCAGCTGAATCAATCTGAAATGGTATTGATAAAAAATAACCTAATAAGAAAGATATAAACATAGACACAAAGTTTTTTAAAGCAAAAATTCATGTCAATTGACTTGTTTTGTATCCTAATGCTTTAAAAACTCCAAGTTGATTTCTTGTGTTTGATATTTCTTTTTTTAATATAAAAATAACAAAACTAAAACCTAGTATAAATAAAATTATACCAATTACTAAATAAATATAGGTCATTATAAAAAGATTGTTTAATGCTTTTATATTAGTATGTTCACTTATATCCTTGAAAGAATTTACACCAACACTAAAAATATTTTGATTACTATTTCCAGTTTCATCATTTGGTTTAGCATTGTCAATATTTGATCATAAAATAGAATTAACATTTAATTCCTTATCTCTAAATTTTAAATAATTTTCAAAATTATATATGAATATACTTCCATTTTGCCTAGAACTTATAAAATTATTTGTAAGAAACATATTTTTAAAAGAATATTGGTCTGATGATTCATAAAAATAACTGTTTTTTAAATATACTTGAAAGTAATTATCAATTGAAGTACGTAGCTGAGAAAACTTAGTTGGAGAAATTGTAGAATATTTAGAGCCAATACCGACAACTTTAAACTCTTTATTTTTAATTATTATCTTGTCATTAATATTTATATTTTTTAATTTAGAATATCTATCATTTATTACAACTTCTTGGTTGTTTTGTGGTAATCTACTGTTTTTGTCACTGAAAACTAAATTATTTAGATCAATATTATCATTTTCCAAACTTGTAGCTGAAGTTAACAATATTTGATAAAACTCTTTACTTGTATTTGGTTTGGATTCATTAAAAACAACAGACATAAATGTTGATACATCGACATCATTTTGATTAATACCTTGTAAAATTTGATAAATTATATAATCTTCAACTGATCTTGTTGATCAATTATTGTAATTTAATCAGCTTCCATTATTTGTAAATATGTCTTTAACAATAATTGGTTGTATCTGACTACCATCAGCAATGGTTAGTGATTTATCATCGCCATACAAATAAAATGCATCAATTAAACTTCTTGCAAAATCAATTTTAGCTGATTTTACATATTCTTTTTCACATTTATCTTTTTCTTCATTGTTTGAAGATTCTCCACAAAAATCTTTTGCATCATTTTTGCTCACATAGTCTGTATATTCATCAATTTTGCTAAGAGCTTCTTTTGAAAATCAACCATCAGTTGGTGTTTTAATGTTTATAGTGCCAATTGGTGAGTTGATTGAAATGTTTTTATCACTATTTTTATCAAAATTTATAAAGTATTTATCAATAAAATAATTTGTTAATGCTGGTATTGACTGTCTTTGTTGATTTCAAAGATTTGTTTGAGATTTTATACCATCAGTTTTAGTTGTCATTTGCAAAGGTATGGCTAACATTCCTATTACAAGCATAGTAAAAATTGTCAAAAAAACTACTACTCCAATTGTTTCGACTCATAATTTTAAAAATAATTTAAAGTATGATTTAGATATATTTTTCATAATTTTTCTCTTTAACTAGTCATCGGCAAGGTCTAAATTTATATGACAATATCCATATGGATTTTTTTCAAGATATTTTTGATGATACTCTTCTGCACTAATATAGTTTTTAAGATAATCAACTTTTGTTTCAATTTTATTTTTATAATTTATTTGCATTTTTTCAATAAAGTTATTGATGATATTTTTAAAACTTTGTTCATCGCTTTGATGAAAAAAAATTGCAGACTGATATTGCGTTCCAAAATCATTACCTTGTTGATTGACTAATGTTGGGTCTATTATTTTAAAAAACTTTTCCAGTATTTTTTCTAAGCTAATAATATTCTCATCAAATGTAATTTTACAAACTTCAATAAATTCAGTATTACCTTTACAAACTTCCTCGTAAGTAACTTCATCTAATAAACCATTAGCATATCCAACATCTGTTTTTTCAACACCTTTTATTTTATCAAAAAAGGCCTGTGTACCCCAAAAACAACCAGCACCTAAAATTATTTCTTTCATTATATTCTTCTTTCTTAATTATGATTAATTACTCAATTCCGATGATAAATAAGTAAACTTCTTGACCACCTTCAATTAATTCATACTCTACATCAAAATTTTCATCTAGATATTTTCGCAAATTACTAATATCTTTAAATGTTGCATCAGCACCAGTAAATATTGTTATTATTTCAGTTTTTGAATTTATATTTTTAGATAAAACTTTTACAATTGTTTCATTTAAACTTTCAGATGCAGCAAAAACTTTTCTATTAACAGATGACATATATTGATTTTCTTTTATATCAACATTGTCAATCTTAGCATCTCGAGCAGCCTTATTTATAGAGATTGAAGTAACATTTTTTAAAGCTTTATTAATTGATGATTCATTTTTTTTAGGGCTTTCATCTGGGTCTAAATTTAAGTATGCAGTTATACCTTCTGGAATTGTTGTAGTTTCAATAACAACAACTTTTGAAAGTTTTTCTAAATCCTTAGCTTGTTTGGCTGCCAATAAAACATTTGAATCATTTGGAAAAATGTATACTGTTTTTGCATCAACTTTTTCGATTGCTTCTAAAAAGTCATTGGTGGATGGATTCATTTTCGCTCCACCATCAATTACATAATCAACACTAAGTTGCTCTTTTAGATAATCAGCAATACCTTTGGATCTTGCAACAGAAATTGTTGCAACATCATTTTTTAAAGTTCTTTTTTTATCTTTATCATTTATAATAGAATCTTTTTTCCCATTTGCAGTAGTATGTTTTTCTGCTTGTAAGTTCATATTTTCAACCTTTATAGATTTAAATTCTCCATATTGTTGAAGATAAGTTAAAACTTGGCCAGGCATTAGAGCATGTGTGTGAATTTTTAATATATCTGAATCTGTAACTGCCACTATTGAAGTATTTCCATAACCTTCTAATGTATTTCTTACTATATCAACATTTAAATTATCAATATAATCTCCCATTAAATTAACAATTGCTTCAGTACAGTAACCAAACTCATCAATACTATCAACTTCGATGTTGTTACCAAGATTTTCTTCAAGTTTTTTTAATTTGCTAACTATTTTACCAGTTCTGACATATTTTTCCATACCTTCAAAAAATTTTAATAACCCATAACCACCACTATCAACTACACCAACTTCTTTTAAAACAGGAAGAAGTTCAGGGGTATTATCTAATGATTTTTTTGAAGATTTAATAATAAAGTCTCAAAGTTCTTTTTGATCAATATCGTCATTTAAATTGTTTAAATCTTCACTGGTTTCTCTAATAACAGTAAGTATAGTTCCTTCAACTGGTTTCATAACAGCACTATATGCTACTTCCTTAGCATTTTTAAATGCTAATTTTCAAGATTTAGTTGAAAGAGAATCATCTAACTTAAGACCATTTGCGAATCCTTTTACTATTTGTGAAAAAATTACTCCCGAATTACCTCGTGCACCCATAATTAATCCTCTTGAGAATTTAGACATTAAATCAGAAACTGAATCATAATTATCATTTTCAATTTCTGACAAACCATTTGTACAAGTCAAATTCATATTAGTTCCCGTATCACCATCTGGTACAGGAAATACATTTAGCTTATCTATTTTTGGATAATTATTGTAAACATTATTAACACCACTTGTTAACATATTTTTTAAAAATTGTAATTGTTTCATATTTTCCACTTTCTATAAAAATAATATAAAAAATAATAATTTAAAAAAATAAAGAATTAATTTAAATCATCAACTACTACATCGATTATAAAGTTTACTTTAAAACTGTAATTTCTTTCAAGTTCATACTTTAATCTTGATTGTGCTTCGATCAATACATCCTTTATATTAACTCCATTAATTAAAACAAGATGTAATTTAACTTTATAAATGTTTTCAAATTTGGAAATCTCTACCGCTTTTAAAACATCATCGGTAGAAATATCATATGAATCAACCGTATAATTAGCAAGCGAAGAAATGCCAGGAATTGTATATATAGTGTTTTTTATTGTATCAATAATATCTTTTTCCAAAACTATATCTCCTATTAATTGTAAATTGTTACATTTAAAAATTAAATTTATTGTACAAAGATATTTTACCCCAATAACAAATATATTAAAATAAATTTTATTAAGTTTTTTAATTAATTATATTAATTTTGTAGAATAATGTATAATTATATTGCTCGTAAATTTTATAAAGATTAATAGATTAAGACTTAGAGGTGATTAATATGGCAAGAAAAGATTCATTAACTGGTAAGGGTCCAATGTTTAGTAATTCAAGATCACATGCTATGAATGCTAACAAGAAAAAATGAAACCTAAACCTACAAAAAGTTAAACTTATTGATGAAAATGGAAAACTTATTACTACAAAAGTTTCTGCAAGAACTTTAAGAACTTTGAAAAAAAATAGTCAATTAGTAAATAATTAAATTATTTATTTAATTTTGCCCTCTTGGCGGAATTGGTAGACGCAGCAGACTCAAAATCTGCCGAGAAATCATGTCGGTTCGAGTCCGACAGAGGGCACCATAAAAGAAATTAATCTAGCTTATGCTAGATTTTTTTATTTTGTAAACATTACCATTAGTTCATTATTTGAAATAATTTCTGCATCTTGTTCGTTTTTTAATTCGTTAGAAAAAGCATTTGAACTAAAAGCAGCTAAATTATAATCCTTGACAGAATACTTCATATTTTTTAAAGTTATAATAGAATCCTTTAAAGCAAATAATGATAAATAATTAAAACTATCAAATTTTTTATATTCAAGATTTGTAATACCGCTATCAATTTTAAAAACAACTGAATCATCATTTAAAATTTTTACATTATATTTATATACTAATTCTATAATTGATAAGTTAAAATCAACTCTTTTTGAAGGCTTAACAATAAATAGTATTTCATTAACTTTCAAGTTATTATTTACGTATTCAATAGCCGCCACACCATCTAAAGTATCTTTTTCTGCTTTTAATTTAAATATATTTTTACACTTACTATTTATAACTTCAAACTCTTTTTTAGTAACACTATCAAAATCAGATATTGCATAATCTATGTTGACATTTTTTTCTATTAAATCTAAACAACCTCTTTCAACACCAACAATATAATATTTATCTTTTAAAACGGATATATTAATATTTGTCTCAGAACAAACTATTAACGCCTTAGTTTTCAATTAGTTCAACTCTTTCTTTTAATTCTAATATTGATAATTTATCATTAACTAAAAAGCTTCCTGCAACAAAGAAATCAACTCCTGCATTTTTTGCTTTTATACAAGTCAATTCATTTATCCCACCATCAATTTGCAATCTAAATTTATAATTATTTTTATTTCTTATATTTACTAATTTTTTTACTTTTTCTAAAGTATTCTCAATAAATGTTTGACCTCCGAAACCTGGTTGGACACTCATTATTAATACATTATCAAGTTGTGGTAAATATTCACATAAAATATCAACTTCTGTATTGGGGTTTATAGCTAATGAAAACTCTATAGAATGATCTTTACAATAGTTCCTGATATCATTAATATTTTTTTGAGTTAAAGATTCAATATGAAAAGTTATTTGTTTTAATTTATCACTATAAAATGAGTTTAAATAAGATTCGACACTCCATTTATCATCTAATCTAACCATAAAATGAATATCAATATTAAAGTCATAATTATCTGTAATATCTTTTAATAATTTTGTTCCAAAAGATAAATTAGGTACAAAATTATAATCCATAACATCATAATGAATTCATTTGACATTAGATTCCAATAATTTATTTAAATCTTTTTTTAGTTCTAAAAAATTTGCTGTTAAAATACTTGCTGCAACTTCTCTTTTCATAGTTAGCCTCTCTTAAGTGTGTTTTTAATTTCCATTTGTATTTTTACATAATCATTATAAATAAATTCAGGAATTTTGTTATTTTTATACTGATTTATGACTTCACAATTAGGAGTATTTATATGAATACAATCATAAAACTTGCACTTATCTACAAATTTCTCGAATACTTTTATTTTTTTTGCTAAATCTATAGGATTTATTTCTTTTATTTGAAACGATGAAAATCCTGGTGAATCAGCAATTAATCCTCCCTTGTATATAAAAAGTTCATTTTTAGTGGTGGTGTGTTTACCTCTATTTAATGATTTTGATATTTCCTGAGTTTTTTCAAATAAATTAGGAATCAGATTATTTAAAGTTGTGGACTTTCCAGCACCTGTCTGACCAGTAAATACTGAAACTTTGTCTTTAACGACTTCTTCAAGGGTATGAAAATCAATATCAACTTTATTGATATTACTAATAAAAATTGATTTATAACCTAGTTTATAATATTCTAATGCTTTTTTATAATTTTCATCAGTTTTAGTTAATAAATCAGTTTTTGTAAACAATAATACTGGTTCTAATTTTATAGTTTCAATAAAAAATAAGTATTTATTTAAGGTAAGTGTGTTTAGGTTAGGTTCTTTTAAAGATGTTACAATAATGACTTGATTAATATTTGCAATTTTAGGTCTATACAATTCATTTTTTCTTTCTTTAATTGATAGTATTAATCCAGTTTTTTCTTCTTCATTTAATATTTCAAACTCTACTAAATCGCCAGTTATTGGAGTTTTTTTGTTGTGTCTTAGATTTCCTTTTGAATTACATATGTATATTTTTTCTTTATATAAAACATACACAAATTCACTTAATATTTTTAAAGTAATACCTGTATTCATACTAAACAAAGACTAAGACAAGAGCAAAAGCTAATATGAAAGATAATATTATAAATGATAAAAGAATGGAGAATTTATTTTTTGCTATAAAAGGAAGTTTATCATAATAAGTACCAACTTTTATTTTTTTCGATTTTGAACTATTTATAAATAAAATTTTATTATGATAATTATATTGCTTAACAATATCTGTTTGTCTTACTTTTAATATATCTTCTTTAACTTCTGCTGCAGATTGATATCTAAAGTTTGGTTCTTTTTCAATCATTTTAAGAATTATATTTTCTAAACTTTGTGGGATTGCTGGATTTATAAGTCTTGGATATGTTGGACTTTCTTTTATATGTCTAGTTGCAATTTTCTTAGGATCTTTTCCTATGAAAGGGGCAATACCAGTTGAAAACTCATACAACATAATTCCTAATGAATAAATGTCACTTTGAGGCGTTGGTTTTTGAGCTGCTATTACTTCGGGTGGCATATATTTAGGAGTACCTATCGCTTTTTCAGCTTCCGATTCAAAACCTTCCATTACTGATATACCAAAATCAGCTAACTTTACTTGGCCACTTTTTGTTAATAGAACATTGTCAGGTTTAATGTCACGATGTATTATTCCAAGTTTATGAGCATTATCAAGTGCATCACATAATTTAGTAAAATAAAATTTAATTTCTGAAAGCGTCATGGCTCCAAATTGTTGATATTTATCTTTTAAAGTTCCACCGTCAACATTTTCTAAAATAATAAATCAATCACTACCTGATTGAAAAACATCATAAAGTTTAACTACATATGGATTATTTCCCAGCTTTGCAAAAGCTTCTTTTTCAATTTCAAATCTTTCTTGCCCTGCAGGTTTTAGAACAATTTCAGGAGATATAATTTTTACTGCTACAATGTTTTTTGTATACAAATCAATTGACTTATAAACTGATGCCATTCCACCTTTACCAAGTCTTTCAATAACTTGATATCTATCTGCTAATAAATCTCCTTTAATATATTCTTGCATATGTGTCTCCTTACTTATAATAATAACAAAAAAAATGGATTCTACTCCACTTCAATTATTAGTATAGTTAAATTATCTGTTGATACATTTTCCTTAGCATCTTCAATTATATAAAAAGCTTTGTCTTTTAATTTTATTTTTTTATTTCCTAAAGTTGAAATAGTCAAATCATTATCCATGTAATCATGAATTCCATCTGTTGTTAGTATGTATATACCTTTCATTTCTTCAATGTAGTAAGTATCGATTCTAAGTGTTTTTTGTGGTCCAAGAGCACTAGTTAATACCTTTCAAAAAGTAACTTCATTAACTTCACTATATAATCCAGAAATTTTCATGTCATTTCTTTCAGCCTCAGGTGTAGAATTTCATAAGTTTTGGTCCTGAGTTATTTGATGTAAATCTTCACCAACAAGTTTATAAGTTCTTGAGTCCCCAATATTTACAACAAATGCTCCTACTTTAGTAAATAAGATAGCTGTTAAAGTAGTACCCATATCCTTAGTTTCAAAATGGTCATTAGAATATTCGACCATCTCATTTAAAATTTCATTAACACTATTTCTCAGTCATCTATTGATATCTTTGTTACTCATTCCATTAAAATCTTGTGAATCAAATAATGTTATGAACTTCTCAACAGCAATTTTTGAAGCAACCTCTCCATGTGCGTGTCCACCCATACCATCACATACTATACCAAATGCATATCCATTACCATTTTCAGAAAATCCTGCATAATCTTGATTAAGTTTTCTGTAATTTCCAATGTCAGTTAGCATTGCATGTTTAAATTTCATTTTTAATAATTCCTTCTCTTTTGGCTCTTAATTGACCACAGGCAGCATTTATATCAATACCATATTCTTTTCTCAAAATAGCATTAACATTTAGTTTTCTTAAAACTGAAAAGAATTGACCAATTTTAGTTGATCTTTTGAATGGGTTTTCTTCAACTTCATTATATGGAATCAAATTAACATACCCATTTATTCCCTTAACTAACTTAGCCAGCTCTCTTGCATTATCTTCAGAATCATTTACATCTTCAATTAATATGTATTCAAAAGTAATTCTTCTATTTGTTTTTTGAATATAATATTTTATTGCATCCATCAATTTTTCAACTGGATATGCTTTATTTATAGGCATAAGTTTATTTCTTATTTCATTGTTTGGTGCATGTAATGATATTGCAAGATTAACTTGTGATTGCAAATCAGCAAACTCTTTTATTTTTGGAACGACTCCACAAGTAGATACTGTAATGTGTCTGGCACCAATATTGAAACCATAATCATCATTTATAATATTAACAAAGTTTCATACATTATCAAAATTATCAAATGGTTCACCAATACCCATTACAACAACATGACTTACTCTGGCTCTTGGACTATCAGGATCATTTTTATACTTTTCTTTTAATAGAAGATTAATCGCTAGAATTTGTAAAACCATCTCGTGAGTTTCTAAATTTCTTTCGGTTTTAATTAACCCTGATGCACAAAACTTACAAGCCATTTTACATCCTACTTGAGTTGTTATACAAACTGACTGTCCATACTTTTGAGGCATCAATACAGTTTCAATAGTTCTTTTATCATCAAGCATAAATAATAATTTTATTGTTCCATCATGTGATTCTTCTGAAACTAACATGTTTAAACTATTAATTATAAAATTTTCATTTAAGAATAATTTAAGTTCTTTACTAATATTAGTCATTAAAGCAAAATCTAAAACATTTTTTTCATAGATTCAATTAAAAATTTGCTTAGCTGAATATTTTTTAAATCCATTTTCTTCAAGTGTTTTTCCAAGACTTGGTAATGTGTAATTAAATATACTATTTTTCATGTTATCTCCATTTATAATTATAACATACATAGTGTTATATCATATTTCTATGTCTTAATTAGTTTACATATATAAAATCCATTTGTGTTGTATTCATAACCAAAAAATTGTTTTTCATACGTTTTTTTCAAGTCTTTATGATTGTTTAAAAATTTATTTATTTGATATTCGTTCTCATTTTTATTAATTGTACATGTAGAATATACAAGTTCTCCATTTACATCAAGCATACTATACGCTTTTTCTAATAATTTTCCCTGAATATTGTATAACTCAACAAAACTATTTTTATTATGTTTTTTTAATCTTATTTCTGGTTTATTTTTTATTACACCAAATCCACTACAAGGAGCATCTAATAGAACATAATTAAATAATTCTTTAGAATCGTATTCCAATGCATCAATAAAAAATATTTCAACATTTTTTATATTTTGTCTTTCAAGGTTTTTGTATAAAATATTTTTTTTGCTTAAATTTTTTTCAATACCAACTATTTTTGACGTTCCTTTTGTAAGGTTATATAAATAACTCAACTTGCCACCAGGTGCACAACACATATCGATAATCTTGCTATTACTTTTTGGATTTAAAACTTCACATGCTAATCCGCTAAGTGGGTCTTGTAAATAAACAGTTCCGTATTTTAATAAATCTGTTTCAAATATTTTATTATTTATTTTATAAAAATTTTTTGTTAGTTCAAACTTTTCAGCATTTAACAATTCTTTATAATTATTTAAAAAATGCTTTTCGTCCATTATTTCTGAGTTTAATCTTAAATATAAGTGCTCATTGTTATTAACATCATTTAATCAATCGTCGGCAATACTTTGACCATACTGTTTTTTTATGAAATCATATAGCCAAAAAGGAATTCCTTTAGTTAAAGGAATAATATTTTTTTTGTTTTTTATGTTTACAATTCACAGTTCTTTATTTTCAAGTTTTCTAACAACCGCATTTACTAAGGCTGCGTAATTGCTATCTATTTTTTTTGCTAGTAATACGGATTCATTGACAACAAAATAACCTTTTGAATTTAAAAACTTAAATTGATACAATGCCATTAGCAAAATAATAAAAATCTTTTTATTTTTTACTTCAGTTTTAAGCAACTTATTTACAACATATTCTAAATAAATTTTGTACTGAATTACACCATAAACTAGTTTAAAAACAAAAAAAATATCGCTTTTTGATAAATTACTTTTTTCTTTAGTTTTATTTAAAAGCTTGTTAGAAAACTTATTATTATAAATTATTTCATTAAGTAAATTTAAAGCTAAATTTCTTGCATTCATATTTAATCTTGTTCCATTGTAAAGAAATTGAAATCTAACATGAACTTTTCTGCAATAATTTTAACTCTTGAGAAATTATCTAGGCAAACCAATTCTTCGTATGCTAAAACATATTTATAAATTTTTTGGGTTAAAAAATTAATTAAATACTCCTCAAAGTCAAAATTATTGTTTTCTTTGTAATCATCTAAATGAATTACATTATCTTTTCAATTATTTACCAAGAACATATATTGTTCAATTATTATTTTTTTTACATCTTCTTTTAATTTATAGTATTTACTATTTTTTCAATCTTCATGTAAAGTATTCTCTTTTAATAATACTTCTTTAACTTTATTGACAGCATCTTCAACACTTTCAATTGTAATTACATATTGATATTTATGTTTTAAAGGTATTTCTAATAAGGCTTTATCTAACCTTTGTTTAATAACTTCATTATTTTCAGTACCTCTATTTCTTAATCTATTTTCTAATTGTTTTAAATTTGGAGGCATTAAAAAAATTGAAACTAAATTATCTGGAGATTCTTTTTTAAGTATTTGAGTTGCACCAATCACTTCAATTTCTAGTACTACGTTTTCTCCTTTTTCAATTTTTTCGTATAAGTACTTCCTAGGTGTACCATAAAAATTTCCTATAAATTCTGCATATTCAATTAATTCATTGTGCTCAATAGCATCTTTAAAAGTTGATTTATCAACAAAAAAATAGTTTACACCATCCACTTCACCAGGTCTTGGTGATCGAGTTGTCATTGATATTGATTGTGTTAAATTTAAAGATTTATCCTTGGCTAACTCCTTATTAATGGTCCCTTTCCCAACACCTGAAGGACCAGATAAAATAATAATTTTACCTTTTTTCATTTAATTTTATTCCTCTAATCTAACTATATATAAATGTTTATTCTTATAATATTTGTATTTTAAAATAACAAAATTATCTAGATAACCAATTTTAAGTTCATCTTTTGATTCTATAATTAATATACCATATTTATTGAGTATATTACAACTTCTGATAAACTCAAAAAAACTATGATAGTATTCTATTTCTTTAAAAGGCGGATCTAAAAAAATAATATCAATTTTTGCACTAGAAGTTAATAGAAGGTTTAGGGCATTCTTATAATCTAAATTCAGTATTGTATAAAAATCCTTTTCAATGCCAACCAAATTTTCTTTTAAGATTTTTATAGCATTTTTGTTTAATTCATTAAAGTAAATATGCTTGATTCCTCTAGAAATTGCCTCTATCCCAAGAGCACCACTCCCTGCAAATAAATCTAAGCCGACTTTATTTTCAAAAACAAAGTAATTATTTAAAACGTTAAAAATATCTTCTTTTACTCTTGTTAATGTTGGTCTTGTATTAAAACCCTCTAAAACTTTTAGTTTTCTTCCTCTAAATCTTCCGCTAATAACTCTCATAAAACCTCTTTTTACTATTAAAGTAAAATTATTATATAATTATTTTTGAGGTAATTTATATGAATTTAGATTTAGAAAAAGATCTTTTACAAAAAGAAATTCCATCAAATAAATGGTTATGAAAAGATGACAAACCTGAAGTCATTAGAAATAAGTCAATTGATGTTGAAATTCCTTTGGTTGAAGAAGACGAAATTACAATAAAGAAATTAATTGACTTTGTAAGGTATAGTCAAGACCCAATATTAAATAATAAAGAAAACAAAGATCATTTAAGACCTGCAGTTGGATTAGCAGCTCCACAAATTGGAGTTAATAAAAACATGTTTTTTGCCAGATTCGAATGAAAGAAGAAAAGAAAAAATGAAGAAACTGGTGAAGTTGAAAAATATATCGAAGCAGAAGAGTATGCTATGATTAATGCCAAAATAATAGCATCTAGTCCTCAACTATCATATTTAGAAGGTGGTGAAGGATGTCTAAGTGTTGATAAAAATTATGAAGGATTAGTTCCAAGAAATTATAAAATTCAGGTTGAGGGTTATGAATGACTATCAAAAAAAAGTATTAACATTACTTTAAGGGGATACAGAGCAATTGTTTTTCAACATGAACTAGACCACAATAATGGTAACTTATATTATGACAGAATAAATAAAGAAGAACCATTTTATGCAGAAGATGACTGATATGTTGTGTAGTCATTTTTTTTATGCTTAGATATTTAGCAAGTAAAATTTGTTTTTAATAAAATTAATTCCTTAATAAAATTTGTTATAATAAAGTCAAAAGTTCTTGATATATTAATAAATTTTTTTTAATAATAAAGATAAAGTGAAAGGAATAAAATGGAAACTAACAATAAGACAAACTTATTAACAGATTTAGAAAACAAAATAGAGGTTAGAAAGTTAGAAGGTAACACCAATCCAGAAAAAAAGAGTTTAAAACACTCTGATAACCCAACTAAAGTATATGCACTAGGAGGACTAGAAGAAGTTGGTAAAAATACATATTGTATTGAGCATGATGATGAAATAATAATGCTTGATGCTGGTGTAAAATTTCCAGATAATACACAATTAGGTATTACAGCTGTAATTCCTGATTTTAGTTATCTTGTTGAAAATAAAAATAAATTAAAAGCATTATTTATAACTCATGGACATGAAGATCATATTGGTGGTATCCCATATTTATTGCAACAAGTAGACGTGCCGGTTATTTATGCACCAGAACTTGCAGCTGCGTTAATAAGAGATAGATTAAAAGAATTTAAATTGCAAAATAAAACAGTAGTGAGGGAATATACTGAAAATGATATTTATGCAACTAAGCATTTTAGAATTGAATTTGCCGCTGTTAACCACTCAATACCTGATGCATTTGGTATTTATTTAGATACTCCAAATGGTGCTATTTTTTCAACTGGAGATTATAAATTCGATTGAACCCCTTTAGGACATAATGCAAATATTCAAAGATTATCTAAGTGAGGAAATGAAGGTATACAACTTTTAATGGCTGATTCTACTAATGCTGAAGTTGAAGGCTATACAATTGGTGAAAAAAAAATAATACAAAATATAGATACACACTTTTTGAAAGCAAAAGGTAGAATAATAATTGCTTCTTTTGCATCTAATGTTCATAGATTACAACATATAATTGAATTAGCAAATAAATATAGTAGAAGAATTATAGTTATAGGTAGAAGTATTGAAAGAATTATCAAAATCATTAGACAAATTGGTCATTTAAACATTAATGATAAAATGTTCATTAAACCAAATGAAATTGATAACTACCCAAAAAATCAGATAATGATTCTATGTACTGGTAGCCAAGGTGAACCAATGGCTGCACTTTCTCGAATTTCTAGAATGGAACACCAAACTATTAAGATTATTCCTGGTGACACTGTTATTATGTCATCATCACCGATTCCAGGAAATAGAGCAGACGTAGAAAATGTAGTCAATAATTTAACAAAAATTGGAGCTAATGTTATAGAAAACAGTGGCGAAAATAAAATTCATACTTCTGGACATGCTAGTCAAGAGGAACAAAAAATTTTGTTTACTCTTCTAAAACCAAAGTTCTTTATGCCTATGCATGGAGAATATCGAATGTTAAAAACTCATGGGGAAACTGCAAGTTCAGTTAATGTAAAAAAAGATAATGTTTTTGTTGTTGCTAATGGTGATCAAATACTATTACACAATGGTACTGCAGAATTAGGAAAAAGAGTTCCTGCAGATGCCATATTTATTGATGGTAAAGATATGACTGGTAAAGCCAGCAACGTAATCAGAGAAAGAAATATTTTAAGTCATGATGGATTAATGGCAGTTATTATTTCAATTGATTCACAAACAAATAAATTATCAGCGCAACCAAGAATTGTTTCTAGAGGAAGCTTTTATGTACGTGAAAGTGGAAATGTTATAGCTGAGGCTATTAACATTGTTACTAATGCAGTGCTAAATGTTTTAAACTCTTCAAAACCAACTTTTGGGGCAATTAAAAACTCTATTAAAGAGTCTTTATCTCCTTTTATATTCAGATGTAAAAGAAGAAATCCATTAATTATACCAGTCATTTTAAACAGAAAGGCTGAAAACAAATAAAATGAAAACTAAAAAGAGTGAAATGGGGTTACTCTCCGTTATATGGGTTGGAGTAAGTTTCATTGCAGGTATTACATTCACCGCTAGTTTTGCGGGTGTAGTAACTGGCACTAATGAAAATGGTGAAAATATAGGTGTAGGAATACACATATTATGAATATTTGCACTTGAAGGTGTAGTTGCATTTATGTGTGCATGATCATTTGCAAAACTTGTAAAGTATCACCCTCAAGCTAATGGAGGAGGAGCTCAGTATATGAGAACTGCCTTCGGTAAGTTTTGAGGACTATTTATGGGTGTAATCAACTATTCAGTTATACCTTTAATAGGTATGGGTTTAATCGTATCAATGGTTAGACAAAACTTTGATGGTGGTGACAATAATTTAGTTGGTTTTGACAGTATAACTGGTTTACCAACCGGTGCTTGAGGTGCTTGAGGTAGTTTATATCTTGACTTGATTGCATTTGGTTTATATATGTTTGCTGCAACCATAATATTTTTTGGAATAAAAAGATATAAATATGTATCAGTTATAATTGGTTATTTAACCTGAGGAATAACTGTATTAATAATGATATTTGGACTAGTAGCTGGATTTACAAGTGATACTTCAGGATTGGACCAATATATAAATAACACAGGACTTGGGTTTACAACATTTAGCAAAACGTTTACAACTTGTTTCTTTGCTTTTGCAGGTATCGAAACTTTTATAGTATCAGGTAAAAACATAAAAGATAGAAGTAAAAACATGCCTATTGCTATAACTATAATAATGATTGCAACAACTATTTTTTATATAATTTTTACACTAATTGTAATGTTTGCAGTGAATGCCCCTTTCGAAGGTAACCCAAACCTGCAAATATTTAAAAAATTCAACAGCGAATTTCTAAGAAAGTTTGGACCTTGATTAATTATTACTTGTACAATACTTATGAGATTTAACTCTTCAATTCAAGTCACATTATATGGGGGTTCAACACTTGAACCACTTGGTTCGCAGAGATTTATCTCTAAGGTTTTTAACAAGGAAAATAGTGAGAGTGTGCCTGTAGCAGGTGTAATGACAACAATAATCATAATTGTAATAACTGGTTTTTTATTTTTATTTATTCCAGATTTTGTTCAAGGTATAGTTAAAAGAAAGTCACCTTTTAATTATGGAACAATTGCAAATGCAGCATCAATATTGTTGTTGCTAATTTATTACTTTGTAATACCAACTGCAATGTATCAAGGATACAAAAAAAGAGTTAAAATAAGAATTTGAGAATATGTAGCTTGATCAATAACACTTATTTTATTGAGCTTTATATTTGTAATGTATTTTATAGATTTATTTAAAGGTTTTTTAAAAACAGATGATATCCAATCAATATTAGCAAGTACTTTCCAATTATTATATTTAGTGTTATTAATAGTCATAATTTTTGTTTTATATTTTGCATATCACAAAAAAATAATGAAAAATATTAAAGATAACGAAGATGAATATCAAAAGTTGCTAGATTATGAAAAGCTCTTTAAAATAATAGAATTAAATAATTAAAAGCATTATAAATGCTTTTTTTTATTTTTTATAAAGTGTATTATAATTATTATAAGAGGTTATATGAATGAAAAAACTAATTTCTATGTGTGCAATTACTAGTATTTCTTTAAGTTTTGTTACTGCTTTTACAAGTACTTTTAGTACAAAAGAAGAACATAAAGACCCACCGCCACAAATTAAGTACGAATCAATTGAATATAGCTATGATTTATCTAAATTAAATTTTGATAATTTAGAATTTAAAAAAGAAGGTTCTATAACATTTGCTGAAATAACAAATGAAGATTTTTCAAATAGTTTTAAAACTGATGTGGCTAAAAAAATATTTGATGTTGTAGATGAATATAAAGTTACTGATTTCCAAGTTGAATCTGTAAAAACTTCATTTAATGGCTATTCAAAAGAAATACAAAACTATGACTTAAATCAATTCAAAAATTTTCTACCAAATTTAGATAAAAATATCGATAATATAAAAGAAGTTAAGCAAGTTGTAAGAATCGAAAAGCATAAAAACACATATTTGAAAGAATCTTATTATTTAAGTATGTACCTAAGTGCAGTTTTTTTAGATGCAAAGAATAATTCGCAAATAGAAAAAACAGATAAAATTAATATCTATGGAGTTGAATCATATAGACCTTTTAGTTCTCCTAGAGAAATGCAAAAGACTTTTAATAATACTTTTAAAATTTCTATAAATTATGTTATTGATATTTCACATACAGATGCTTCATTTGAATCTGAATTAACAATTTATTCAAATATAGTTGGTATTAATATTCTTAATTTAAAATATACAATTGACACAGAAGCAAATGAGTTAAAAATTTTAGATTACATTCATAAAACAAAAAAAATAGATTACCCAACAAAATTAGATAAGTTATCATCACCTGAAAATAAAAATTCTATTACAATTTTTGATTACAAATTAGACTCTAACAATAAGTATTCATTAGGAGAAGGTTATGCTGATAATAATGAAGAGTTCGTTAAGGAATACTTTTATGCTAAAATAACTCATTATGAAGAGGTCAAAGGTGAATTTTATATTCTTATAAAATATGAATCACTTTAATAACTCATTTTATATATAAGTTAAAAATAAATCTAAAATAGTGATAATATTACTTTAGGAGGTGAATTATTATTAGACCAGGAAGATCAATGAGTTCTATAAGAACTTGACTAATTATTGCAAACATTTTCGGAGTCATATCTGCTACATTTGGAATTGTAGTTCTAATATATATTGCACAACTTTTTTTGAGACAAGGATTAAGCTCTAGCGACCTTGCTATGTTAACAGAAAATATTAAACCAGAATATATACCAGTTTTATTCTCAGTTATGGCATTCCTAGCTTGTGGAAATCTATATTATTGTTGTTATATTATCAACTTTGTAAGAAAATCTGATGATGATACATTAATAAACAATAGATGAATATTAGCAGTATTCTCTTTATCAGTTGGTGGATTATTTACACCATTTGTTTTAGCTCAGATGCCAAATGTTGAAGTTAAATCATCAAGTGATCCAAAATTTACTATTTCTAAAGCTTATGGTGTTAACGCATTACTTGCACCAATTGTTGGAGTTTCTTTTTACTTTATATTCTTAAAAGGAACTGGATTAAGTATGGGTATGAGTCAAACTAATCAAATTGTATGAATTGTATTTGCAGTAATTGGTTTTTGAGGAATTTTAAACTGTGCATTATTTGCTGGGCCAAACGCTAAAAATGTTTGGGACAAAAAAGGTGCTGGTTATAAATTTATGAATTTAATAGCTGTTATTAATTTAGTTTATGCAACAATAATATTAATTATTCAAATAATATTATCAATATTGACAATCATTTCAATAATAGCAGACTTATTTAATCCAAAAAACAAAGGAATATTTGGTTTCTTTGATGCCCTATTGGCACCATTAAAAATTGCAATGCAATTATTCATTATTTATACTATAGTTAAAACAATTAAAGGTTTGTGATCTAAAGGAAACTCATTCCAATATGGAGTTTATACAAATCTATCAGAAAAACAAAAAAATTACGAAATGAATAGATAAAACTACGAAAGTAGTTTTTTTTTTAATTTATAAAAGATATATTGTCATTTTTATCTTGTTTAATAATCATCAAATCTTTATTTATCATTAATGCTCTACTTATAAAAAAATTTGAGAAGATATTTTTTTTACATGTATCAATATTATAAATATAAGTTATGTTTTCTTTATAATTAGAAATTAATACGTTTCTTTCGTTAATGTAATAAATTTTTTTATAATCTCTACTATCATCAATCTTCTTTATACATTTGAATTTTTTATTATATAAAAATATTTGTTCATAACTATTTTGTATTACAAAACTATCAGCAAAACTAATTATATTAACAAAATCTAATTCAATAAACTTCTGTTTATTATATAAAAAGCAATTTCTATTTTTTTTAAATATATATTCATCGTTTGAATATCCAAAATATATGCAGTCTTGAAGTTCATTAATTAATTCACCTTCAAAAGTTTTATTTTCAATTATTTTATTATCATCAACAAGAGAAATGCATATAGACTCCTTAAATTTATATACATTTTGTACAAATAATTGGTTTAGTTTTACTATTTCTAAATCACTCATAGAGCCTTCTATGGGATTGAATTCTGTTGGATTTGGGTTAGAAAGGAAGTACCTATTAATGTTAGATCTGATTTTAAGATTTTCTAAAACCTTAAAAACTTTAACTTTTGCTATAAAACAATTTTTTTTATAAGGTTCTGAATTTGTTATGTATAAATAATCATCTACTAAAAAGAAATTTTTTATTCACGCTGTATTATCGATTTTTCTAATTTTCAAATATAGCTCTCCTTTAAAAAATAATATTGATATTTTAACATAAAAAAAATCTTATGTATTAACATAAGATTTTAATATTATTTATTTTGGATTATATCAACACCAGGAAGAACTTTACCTTCCATATATTCAAGTGATGCACCACCACCAGTTGAAATGTGTGTAAACTTATCTGAGAAGCCTAATTGAATTGCTGCTGCTGCAGAATCACCACCACCAATTAAAGTAAATGCATCTTTTAAATTAGCAATAGCTTCGCAAACTCCTACTGTTCCCTTTTTAAAGTTTTCAAATTCAAATACTCCCATAGGACCATTTCATGCAACTGTTTTTGCACCTTTTAACAAGTCTTGGAATAATTCTATTGATTTTGGGCCTATATCTAATCCCATTTCGTCATCAGGTAAGTTAACTCCTGAATAATTAGATTCAGAATCTTTAAACTCAGTATTATTTGCTGAATCAACTGGTAGAACTATTTTACCATTTGCTTTTTCTAAATAACTTTTTGCTAATTCAACTTTATCTTCTTCACATAATGATTTACCAATTTTATTACCTTGTGCTTTAAAGAATGTATATGCCATTCCTCCACCAATAATTATTTTATCGGCTTTTTGTAATAAGTTATCAATTACTCCAATTTTATCAGATACTTTTGCACCACCTATAATTGCTACAAATGGGTGTTCTGGATTATCAATACCTTTTGATAACATTTCTAATTCTTTTTGAACTAAAAACCCAACACAACTTTCTGCAATGTTTGAAGCAATTCCTACATTTGAAGCGTGTTTTCTGTGTGCTGTACCAAATGCATCATTCACAAAGATTTCACCTAAACTTGCTCAATATTTTCCTAATTCTTCATTATTTTTTGATTCAAACTTAACAACTTCATTGTCCTTAACATCTTCAAATCTAGTATTTTCAAATAATAAGACTTCACCATTTTTTAAATTACTAATTGCATTTTCTAACTCTAAACCTCTAGTTTTATCAATAAACGCTACTTTTTTGCCTAATAATTCTTCAAGTTTTAAAGATATTGGTCTTAATGATTTTTTAGCTTTATCTGCTTCTTCTTTTATTCTGCTTAAATGTGAAAATAAAACAACTTTAGCATTATTATCAACTAAATATTTAATTGTTGGTAATGCAGCTTTTATTCTGTTATCATCTGTTATTACACCATCTTTTATTGGTACATTAAAGTCTACTCTTACAAGAACAGTTTTATTTGTAACATTTACATCATTCAATGTTTTTTTCATAAATTTTCCCCTTCTTTAAAAATAAAAAACATATCTCTTTTAACTAAATAATTAAATATATTAAAAGAAATATGTTATTTTATATTAATTATACAGTTAACATGTGTTTTATAGTACGTATAAATTGTGAAGTAAATGAACTTTCGTTATCGTATCATGCAAATACTTTCACTAATTGTTTTCCATCAACAGTCATAACTTTTGTTAATGTTGCATCAAAGATTGAACCATATTTTGATGAAACAACATCTTGTGAAACAATTTGTTTTGTACAATATTGTAATGCAAGAGCTAAATCAGCATCGGCTTTGATTGCACTTTCAATTGCACTATTTAATGATTCAACAGTTACTTCTTTTTCTAATTCAACAGTTAAATCAACTATTGATCCTGTAATAACTGGAACACGTAGTGCTAATCCATCAAGTTTACCATTTAAATTTGGTAATACTTTTCCAACCGCAGCTGCTGCCCCTGTTTTACTTGGAACTATGTTTCAAGCTGCTGCACGACCACGACGTAAGTCACTATGTGGCAAGTCTAATAATCTTTGGTCATTAGTTACAGCATGGATTGTGTTCATTAATCCTCTAACTACTCCAAATTTTTCATCTAAAATTTTAGCCACAGGAGATAAACAGTTAGTTGTACATGAAGCTGCTGAAACAATTAAATCACTAGGTGTAATTTCTTTGTGGTTAACTCCAAATACTATAGTTTTTAAATCTCCAGTTGCAGGTGCTGATATTATAACTTTTTTTGCTCCTGCATCTATATGAGCTTGTGATTTTTCTTTTGAAACATAAAATCCAGTACATTCAATTACTAAATCAATTCCAAGTGATTTTCAAGGAAGTTGTGAAGCATCTTTTTCGGCAAGAATTTTTATTTCTCTACCATCAACTATTATAGCTCCATCTTTTGAAGAGATTTTATCTGACATGAATTGTCCATGTGCTGAGTCAAATTCTAATAAGTAAGCAAGTGTATCTGCACTTGTTAAATCATTTATAGCTACTATTTCTATATCTTTTATTTCAAATAGTTGTCTAAAAGCAAGACGTCCTATTCTACCAAATCCATTAATTGCAATTTTTTTCATTGTTTTAATTTCCTTTCACCTACTAATTTTACACCCTATTTATTAATACTTTTAAAGAGATATGCTATAATTTTTTCTATATATTTTATATATGTGAATAAAATTGGAAATTTTTCTACTAGTACCTTTTATTTTCTCCTCTTAGGTTTATAAAATATGCAAGTGCCTTTATTCTTTCCGTAAACCTTTTAGTTTTAACTTTATCAAAAATCAATTGACCATTATTTTTATTTTTATTGTTAATATAGTTGTTTTCTAAATCAATTATAGAGAAATTTGAACTAAAATAAGTCTTTAGCTTTTTTTCCATTCTATAATTTAATAACCCAAATAATATTTCATCTCGGCTTCAATCACTAACCATCTCTCCACCTATATCATCAAGAATTAGCACTTCAACATCACAACAATTATCAAAAAAATAATTATTGAAATTATCTTCATTGTTATTAAAAGAATCTTTTATACTTTTTATAAGTTTATTAACAGATACAAATATAACCTTCTCGTTTCACATAGCATGTGTATTTGCAACTAATTTTAAAATGTAGGTTTTACCAATTCCTGGATTACCATATAAATAAAACCCTTTAAAATCTTTATTATTTTTAACTTTTGCAAATTCATTTAAGAAGTTTTTTAAAGATGGGTCCATTTTATAATTATCATTATTAGCCACAAATTCTTGAAGAGTTGATCTAATTTCACTTTTATCATAATCACAATATATAATATTTTTGTCCATATTATAGTATTTGTGCTCATATTTTCAATGGTTACAGTTTTCACTAGTTATGTAAAATAACTTGTTTTTATATGATAACTTTTGTTGAATACCTTTCATTATTTGTTTACACTTTGATAATGGTTCATTAGACTTACAAATTGTGAATTCATTTAAAAATGTTTCTAATATATTTGAGTTTTTAATAAGTATTTCATCAGAAATTTTAAACTTATTTATAAATTTACAAATTTGAGAATCATTTTTAAATTTAAATAATAAATCACTATCCATTACAAGTCCCCTCATAATGAAAGATCTAATTTAACATCATTATCGACATTAATTTTATAATCCTTTGTTGGTTTATTTTGATAACTATTTTCAACTATTTGATTTTTGGGTTTTATAACTCTAGAATTTTTGTGTGCTGTGATTAAATATTGCATAGCATCCTCTGCTGTTTTAATTTGATTTTCATTCAAAGACTTTGCTATTTTGTAAATATAATTTGCAACTATATTTTTTTCATTTTTTAAATATGAAAACTCTAATAAACAGTTTATAACACTATCTCTTAATTTATACTTAAGCGATAACTCTTTAATTAGTTCTTTTTGAGATTCATTTAACATTTCTGTAGATAGCAAGGCCATCATATATTGTTGGGCATCTATTGTTTCCATTTCCTTTATTTTTATGTTCTTTTTTTCAATAATTGTTGACTTAATATCAAAAAATGTATTAGAAACACTATGTAGTTTTCTTTTTAGCTCATAAGATATAAATGAAAATAACGGGTTTTTATCTTTTTCACTAATTATGTTTTTATTAAATTTTAAAATTAAATCTATAAACATACTTTCGTTTATCCTGAATAAAAGAAAGATTTCATTTATTCATTCTTTAAACATTGAATTGCTTATTTTGAATTTTATGCAATTTTCAATCAACATATTTTTTATTTTTATTAATGTTTTTTCAGAAACTATTAAATCTTTTGAAGGTTTAGGTTTTAAATAAGTACTTTTTAACATTTCATCTTCTATAATAACATTATCAAAAACATCATTAAAAGATGATGATATATCTACACATTCACTATTATTATTTATTTTATTATCATCTCTGAATATAAATCTTAAAAGTTCATAATCTGTTTTACCAACTTTTGAATATAGATAACTATTTAAGATATTGCTATTAAAAAAATTAATAGGTTCAAGTGGTGAGTTTAATGTGAATAAATAGTACTCTTTTTTTGCATTTACTAAAGTTTTCATTAAACCTACTGCCTCTAATTTTTTAATACTATCGAAATATAATTCTTGGTTTAAACCTGTTATATTAAATAATCTATTGATTTTAAGCTTAAAATTATTAATATCTTTTGATATTAATCATTCTTCAAACAAAGTTCTATAAATAGTAATTGCTTCAAAACCAATTATTGGTTGATATAAATATGTTAATATTTTTGTACTTGGTCTTTCTATTATATTATTAAGACCAACTTTGTAATCATAAAAATCCAAGATTGCTATCCTCCACTATATTTAAATATTATTTATATATTTAAATAAAATAAATAGATTTAGTATTATTTAATAAAATACCTAATCCAATGTTAATAACTTTTATCATAATTACCCATAAAATAATGGATAACCTAAGTTATCCACATATTAATATATTTTTTGACAATTCAAACAAATATATGTACCTCTACCATTAACTTTCTTTTTAATTATCTTTGAGTTGCAATTATAACAACATTGATCCTTTCTTAGATGGACTTTAAGTTCATTTTGAAATTTTCCTGATATACCATGACCAGCTTTATAAGTGCTTATAGTAGAGCCACCAAGTTCAATTGCTCTTTTTAATATTTTTTTACTAGAATTATAAATCAAATTATAATCTTTTAACGATAGTGATGAAGCTTTTCTCTCCGGATTTATTCCTGCATCAAATAATATTTCATCAGCATATATATTTCCTATTCCTGATATTTTAGTTTGATCCAATAAAACAGTTTTAATAAACTTATTTGATTTATGCATTGAATTATAAATATAATTTCCATCAACAACTTCATTAAATGGTTCAGGGCCTAGTTTTTTTAATGGATCAACAACAAGATAACTTTCTTTAGTTTCTAAGTTGAAGGTACCAAATTTTCTAGTATCGTGATATACAAGCATATAATTATCTTCGAAATAAAATATTGCTTCAATATGTTTTTCGTTTATCAATGATAAGTCATTAATAAAAAATCATTTACCTTCCATTCTTAAATGACTTATTAGAACATCATTACCTAAATCAAAAATAATATATTTACCTATTCTTGAAATATTTTCTATTACTCTATTTTTTAATCTATTCCTAAACTCCTCAATCGAAATATTAGTTTTTAGAAGTTTATTATAGAAAATGCTTACACTTTTAATTTTTTTACCAATAACACTCTTTTTTAAAATGTTAACTACTGTTTCTACTTCAGGAAGTTCTGGCATAATTTACTCCTTATTTAAGTAATAATCAATTTTTACCTTTTGAATAATTAACTTCTAATTTTACTCTAGACTCTCTATTATTATTATAAGATTTTAAAATTATATCATAAGCTTCTAACATATAACTTTCAAGACTTTTTATAAAATCATTTTCAAGACTTTCTTTAATTATAAATATTATTTCATCGTGAATCTGTGCTATCATTTTTATATTTTTATCACTCTTGTAATTTTTAAAAATATTTATCATAGCAACTTTAAGAATATCTGCAGCAGTGCCTTGAATAACAGCATTTACTGCAGCTCTTTCTCCAAATTGCTTGATCATAAAGTTTGAACTTTGTAGTTCGTGTATATATCTTCTTCTATTAGCCATTGTTGAAACAAATAAGTTTTTCTTTGCAAAATCTATTGTTTGTTTTTTAAAATCTAAAATTTCTGGAAAAGATTCATAATAACTTGTTATGAACTCTTTGGCTTCTTTAATTGATATATTTAAATCTTTAGCCAACCCAAAATCACTAAGTCCATATAAAATTCCAAAGTTAAATGTTTTTGCAATTCTTCTCATATCTTTTGAAACTTCAACATTGTCGTCTAATCCAAATATTTTTCTAGCAGCTTCTTCGTGAATGTCTTTGTTATTTTTAAAAGAAGTTAATAAACTGCTTACATTTGCTACATCAGCAAGAACTCTTAACTCTATTTGAGAATAGTCAAAACTTAAAAAGGTAAATCCTTCTTCACATATAAATATTTTTCTGAACTCTTTTTGCATTTCATCTCTTATAGATATATTTTGTATATTTGGATAAACTGAGCTTAACCTTCCAGTAGTTGTTAAAGTTTGATTAAAAATAGTATGTATTTTTTTATCGCTATAAATATATTTCTCAAAACCTTTTAAATATGTAGAGTATAATTTTTGATACTTTCTTAATAATAAAATTTTTTCTACTTCATTATTATAGTCTACTAACTTTTCAAGAGTTTCTTTATCTGTACTACCTTTATTTAAGTCAGGTAAATTTAATTTATCATATAGAAGTTCTTTAAGTTGTTTAGGTGAATTAATATTAAAATCAGAATCAATATAATCTTTAAAAGCATTTCTTAAAACCAATTCTAATTCATTAATTTTGTCTAATATGTTTATTGATTGATTATTAAGTTCAGCTTTATCAATTAATATACCTTCTAATTCCATGCTAATAAGTACTTTAGAAAATGGTAGCTCTATTTCTTGATATAATTCAAGTTGTTGGGACTCTGATAATCTTTCAAGAGTTAGTTGCTTTAAATCTTTTATTAAAACTGATTTCTTCACTAGATATTCTTGTTTTAATTTATTATCAACTTCTTTGGTTTTTTTTGCACCTTTGCCGAAAACTTCTTCAAATGTTTTTATATCAGTATCTGGTTTTATTAATAAAGTATGCGATTCAAAATTAGATTTAACTCCAGAATTTAAAACATATGAAGCTAGCATCATATCATAAATAAAGTTATCATCATTCACTTTATAACCAAGCTTATTTAATGTAATAATTGTTTTCTTAATATCATAACTATTAAATTTATTATTTAGTAAAAACTTTTGGAATCCTTCATCAATTCTATTTTGTTTTCAATTAAATAAGTTTACTTCATCATTACCAATATTATCAAAATAGAAATTTCCTTTAGAATTACTAATAGAAAAACCTACAACATCTGGTAAGTGATAATTATCATTTAACAATTCAATATATATAGAATTTTCATAATCGGAATATGAATCATTTCATTCATTGACAACCTTATAATCTACATTAGGTTCATCTTCCTCTTTTATTAAATTTAAACAATATTTTTTTACTAATGAATTCATTTCATACTTTTGTAAAAAAGGTTTTAAGGATTCATAATCTATGTTTGAACAATGCAAGTTAAAATCTATATTAACATCTAAAAATATTGTTGCTATTTCTTTAGATAAGAATGCATCTTCTTTATAAGTTTCTAGCTTTACTTTTTTGGCACCTTTAATTTTATCAATGTTTTCATAGATACTTTCTAAGTTTTCAAACTCATTAAGAAGTTCTTTTGCTGTTTTTTCTCCGATTCCTGGTACGCCTTTTATATTATCAGATTGATCACCTCTTAAACCTTTGTAATCAGTAACTTGTTCAGGTGAAATCCCTCACTTTTCTTTTAGTTGGTTTTTATCATAAATTATTAAATCACTTGTTCCAGTTTGTGGAGATAAAATAAATGTCTTATCTGAAATAAGCTGATACATATCTTGATCACTTGTAAGTATATGTATTAAAACATCATCTTTAGATTCAAGTTTCTTTGACATTGTACCTATAATGTCATCTGCTTCATAGTTTTCAATCTCATACCAACTAATTTTTGCAGCAGATAGAAATTCTCTTACTATTGGAAATTGAGTTACAAGTTCTGGTGGTGTTTTTTGTCTACCTTCTTTATATGATGGTAATTTATCATGACGAAAAGTTTTTTTACCTTTATCAAAAGCTACTAATATGCAATCATAGTTATAGTTGTTATTTAAATTAAATAACATGTTTATAAATGAATAAACCGCATTTGTTGGTAATCCAGAAGTTGTTGTTAATGTAACTCTTCCAAATGAACTATAAAAAGCTCTGAATAATAATGAGTTGCCATCTACTAATAAATATTTTTCCATAAATACCTTTTCTATTTTACTTTCTCAATAAAGTTACCAATACTATATGTAATTTTATTTTTATACAATTGTGTCTTTATAGAGATTATATAATAAGAACCTTTCTCTAACTTAGATTTAATAGATTTATAAATACTTGAAAATACTGTTACTTCAATTGTCATTGTTTCATCAGAACATGAAATAAATGCCATTTCATTATTATTTTTATCAACTTTTGTAATAATGTTTTCTAAATAAACAACTGAATTTACATCCATATTAGGTGAGTTGATCATTTTTAAAATGGTTAGTTTTTTTATATTTTTAATATTTTTTCTAATTCTAATAATAGGGTGGGATGATATATAAAAACCAATGTATTCTTTTTCATAACTTAATAATTCTTCTTCGTTATCTTTTATAATTGGTAAATCTAAAATTAATTTATTATCATTAATTTGTTTATAACTTTTTATCAAATTAAATACTTCTTCTTTATATTTAACTAAGCTTTTTCTAGATAGATTGTATTTATCAAAGGCACCACTATATACAAGTGCTAAATATTTTTGTTCATTTAAAGTTGTTTCTTGTAAATTACTCAAAAGTAATAGTGGATTTTCAAATATCAATTTGTCCTTTTTATATACTTCTTTAATTCTTTTTAAGAATTCAGGACCTATGTACTTAATTACGCTTAATGGCATATATATTATTGTACCTTTACTTTGATAATTAATATATGGTTTTCTTAATGATGGGGCAGTAATTATAAAATTATCTCTCTTTAATTCTTCAATATATTGTCTTGTTTTATCTTCATTTCTAATAACACTGTTTAAAAGACAACAATAAAAATTAGATTTAAAATGAGTTTTTAAATAGGCCATTCAATAACTTATAAGAGAATAAGCGATTGCATGTGATTTATTAAAACCATAGCTTGCAAACTTTTCTATATAATTTCATAATTCACTTGACGCTTCTTCCGAGTAACCCCTTAATTTTGAGCACTCAATAAAATTACTTGCTTCTTGTTTTATTAAATCATAATTTTTTTTACTTATAGCTCTCCTAATTAGATCAGCCTTATTATATGAAAAACCAGCAATTTTTTTAAGTATTTCTAATACTTGTTCTTGATAAATAATTATACCGTTAGTGCTTTCTAAAATATCATTTAAATCTTCATTAATAATATAGTTTTTTTCAATACCATTTTTTCTATCTAAAAACACTTTTATATTATCTTGAGGTCCAGGCCTGAATAAAGCACTTGTTAAAGCAATATCATTTACTGAAGAGACATTCATTTTTACAAGTAAATCGGTCATACCTTTAGATTCAAGTTGAAATATTCCAGAAGTATTTCCTTCATTTAAGGTTTTGAAAGTAGCTTCGTCATTTAAAGGGATATTATATAAGTCAATCTTTATGTTTTTATCTTTATGAATTAACTTTAATACATCTTGTAAAATTGTTAAATTTCTTAAACCTAAAATATCAGTTTTAATTAATCCAATTCTTTCAAGATAATTCATAGGATATTGAGTTTGTAAAATACCATTTATACCAACCTTAATAGGTACTACCTCATTGATTTTCAAATCACAAAATACAACACCAGCAGCATGAGTTCCTGATTGTCTTGGTAAACCAATAAGTAGTTTAGAAATTTCAAAAAGTTTTGGATATTTGACTTTATACATGCTTAATGTTTTATTTTCTAATAATGCTTTCTCTAGATCTAACATATTTTCATTAGAGATATACTTTGTCATTTCATTAACATCATTTAATGGTAATTCTAGTACTCTCGCACAATCTCTTAAAGCATTTTTTACACCAATTGTTTGAAACGTACTAATAGTTGCGAAATGATATTTTCCATACTTATTAAATAAATATTCTAAAAGTTCATCACGCCTATCATCTTGAAAATCTAAATCGATGTCAGGTAATGTTACCCTTTCAATATTTAAAAATCTTTCAAAGATTAAATTTCACTTAATTGGATCTAATTTTGTAATATTTAATAAGAATGATACTAAGCTCCCTGCTGCTGAACCTCTTCCAGGTCCATATAATATGTTCATTTCTTTAGCTTTAGTAATTAAATCAAACACAATAAGAAAATAATCAGAAAATCCCATTTTAAAAATTGTATCTAATTCATAACTTAATCTATTTTTATAAATACTTTTATTATCAATTTTATTATTATCAATATACTCATCAAGGTTTTGTTCACATATAAAACGTAAGTATGAATCAGAGGGCATTTTTTTTGCATTTTCATACTTTAAAAAATGTTTTGTGTTTTCTTCAATTACATTATCTTCTACATTATTGATTATTCTTTCTAAATTATGATTATGTATTTTTATATCGATAACTTTTTCTAACTCTAAATTATCAATATAATAAAGGTTATTTTTTATATCAACATTATCAAAACTATTATTATTTTTTAAAGCAAATAAAGCTTTATAGCTCTCAAAATCGTTTTTATATAAGTAATTAATAGAATTAACATAGATTATATTGTTATTGTTATTATTATTTAATACACAATCAACACCATAAAAAAAGTTATCTTCTTTAACTTTTGAAATTATAGAATCAATAAGTTTAATACTTTCTGATTTTACTACAACAAATAAGTTGTCATCTATTAATTCTAGTATATCAGCTATTCCAAACTCTTTGTTCATATCAATTTTTTCTTGAATTAAAGAAGAGGCTATAATTAGATTTTTATAACCTTTATTATTTTTTGAATACAAATATATTTCTGAGCTTTCGATAGTTATTTTTAAACCAATTATAGGTTTAATTTTATTTTTTTTACATAAATCGTAAAACTCAAAAGCTCCATACATTACATTTTCATCTGCATAAAATGCAGCTTTAATATTATTTCTTATTAAAAATTCAATATAATCTGAAATTTTAATTGTAGAATTAAGAAAATTATAACAAGATTGGACACCCAATAAATTTGTATATTTCATAAAAAAACCTCTTCTACAAATATTTTACATTACATTATTAGAAATAAAAAACTAACCACTTTATTTGGTTAGTCAATAAGCATATCTTAAATCAACAATTTTTTATCTATAGTTTTGATATGTTAACAAAAATATTTGCTAACAAATTTATTATATTATAAAATAAAAAATTATCAAACTTTTTCTAAAAAATATAATTAATTTTATTATAGAGGTAAATCTTTTTTTATGAATATGTTATAACCTAGATAGTAGAATGTTACACCAAGAAAGAACATTACAATATCTTGTGCTAAATATTCTTTTAATTGATCCAATGATGTATAGTTAGTGCTAAATAATGAATTAATAGATAAATATTTAAAGAAACTAACTGATGTATCTATTTGGCTTATGAAATATAATACATAAAATAAAATTGTTAATCCACCTGCTAATGATAAAGAGTATGCTGATTTGTTGAAATAACAACTTGCTAAAAAACTCAGTGAAGAAACTAAAAATAATAATAGAAATAACCCTAAAAAATACATTGTTATTAATTTAAAATCAGTAGTATCACTGTGTCCTGTTAACAAAATCCCGATTATTGTAGTTATATAAAATAATAAATTACTCAAAGAAATATATCCTATAAATGTAAACATTTTACAAAGAATTACACTAGATCTTGATTGATTTGTAGTTAGTAAATTGACAAGGGTTCCTTTTTCAACCTCGCTTGCAACTAAACCATTTCCAGTTACTAATATATAAATCATCATTAATAAGTAAACCATGCCTGTTGAGCTTGCTATCATATTTAATACAAGTCTATTAATTACTGCCCCTCAGGTTGCTCTACCTGATTCAATTTGTTCTTTTATATCTGGGTTGTTTAAAACTACAACAAATGCAACCAAAATCATAACAATAGGTAAGATCGTCATAAACAATCATAAAAATAGTGACTTTCTTGATGTATCTTTTACAAGCTCAAGAGATACCTTAGATTCTTTATTACTTTTTCTTTTTGGAACATAATTATTTTCTGAACTAATGACATCTTTTTCAATTTCATTTTGATAGTATTTCATAAAATATTGTTCTAAATCTAATGGATGTTCTTTTACAAAGTTTATATCATGTTTTGATAAAAACATTAGAAAATCATTAATATTACTATTTTTTACCGTTATAAAATAATTGTTTTTATATTTATCTGTAACTGTTCAATAATCTAATTTTATTTCTTCATTTGAAATGTCTTTTTTGAAAGAAACTTCGTATTTTTTTTCTTCGTTATATTGAATATCTTTTATATTAATAGTAGATATTATTTTTCCTCTTTTAATAATTGATACATAATCACATGTTTTTTCAATTTCTGAAAATATATGTGAAGATAATATTATCGCTTTACCCTCTTCTTTTGATTTTTTAACAAGTTTTATAAACTTATCTTGCATTAAAGGGTCTAAACCTGTTGTGGGTTCATCTAATACAATTATGTCAGGGTTGTGCATCCAAGCAATTATCAATGCAACTTTTTGTTTCATACCTTTTGACATTTTTTTTATTTTAATATTTGGATTGAATTCTCAATACTCAATGTATTTCTTTACAACATTTCAATCTTGCATATTTCTTAATTTAAAAACTTGCTTTAACAAATCAGTTCCTGTCATATGAACTGGAAAGGCAATTTCCCCGGGTACATAACCTAATCTTCTTTGAATTCTACTTGAATCAGTTCATGAATCTAATGAAATAAGTTCCCCTATTGAAACAGTAGTTCCATTATTATCTTGTTTATTATAACTAAGTGTCGAATTACCTTTATCTGACTTCATGAATCCCATTAAGATTCTTAATGTTGTTGATTTACCTGCACCATTTGGTCCTAAATAGCCAAAAACTTTTCCATATTCTACTGTAAAATTTATATCTTTAATCCCATATCCACTTTTAAATTTTTTGTTTAAATCATTTACTTTAATTGCAACTTTATTGTTCATAATTAAATAGTCCTTTCTAAAATTTTTATTTTTAAAAAAGCTATTTAGTTAAAATTGTCTCCAAATGAAATTAAATTTATTTTTAATAGTAAAGTGTTTTTTAATTTATGAACAATTGCTGAGTTTTTGCAAATATTTCTAAACTTGAAATAGTTTATCATTAATATAATTTTATGAGCAGTTTCAAGACTAAGTTTTCTTATATGTTTTACAATTTTAAATATACTTAAGCATACTAAATTTAATATTATTTTTCACATATTATCAAATACACATAATAATGTTATATTTTTTAAATAACTTAGTTCTATTAAAATATATCAAAATATAGTAAATCCTAAAACTAATAATTTTAGTTCAAAATAAATAGAGTTTTTTTCGTAGTTATTTATTGATAAAACTACAAAGAAAAAAATATTAATTCATAAATAAAATATATCTTTTGGTAACTTTAAATTAGAATTTTGTGTATAAATGTCTTTAATTATTCTATGTTTTTGTATTATAATTTTTCAAAATTTAATTCTTATAAATAAGTACAAAATAAATAGACTTGAAAAAATTAAAATTTTAAAAAATATATTCAAAAAACTAACCTGAGCGTGTGTTAACGCTGACAAGGTTAATATCAATAAAAATATTAATGTTCTTTTGATAATTAGTTTTTTGTTATTTTTCATAAATACACCTGAGTTATAATTAATTTGTTATATGTTGTAGTATAGTGTCATAAGCATTGTTAATTTGTGTCATCTTAGCTTGAGCTTCTAATGAGTTATTTTTATCTGGATGGTATTTTTTAGCTAATTCTATATACTTTTTTTTCACTTCTTTTAATGAAGCGTTTTTATTCAAACCTAATACGTTATAAGCTTCATCAAGTTGTGAAGGTTTTTGAAAATCCTTAAAAGTCGAATCTTCTTTATTTGTATGTGAATAATCTCCATAAGAGTTATGACTTTGGTTATTATCATAATTATTTGTATTTCTTGAATTTCTTGCTGCGCGTCTTGATCCGCCAAAAATTCAATCAAATATTAAAATAATAAAAATAAATTGTAATATTTTTCCTAATATTTTAAATAATTCTTCCATAAATAACCAACCTTTACATTAAAACAATTATTACTATTATGAAAATTAATAGCATTAATAATATTATTATATAACCAAATACCTTGTAAACTATAAAGTTTTTTTTGTTTTTTCTTTTTATAGCTAAATACTTGTCATCTTCAGATATATCGCCATGTTTAACTTTTTTAATTGAAAAAAAGTCATCGCTATACTCTTCAGCAGTAAGATTGCTTTCTTCGTTAATCAAATCACTATTTATAAGATTACCTTTGAAAACACCGTATTTACTAGTATTCCTTATCTTTTTTTTCTTGTTTTTCAACTAACTCACCATCTTTTCATATGTATATTTTAATCTTTTTATTAATAGTATGAGTGATTAGTTCTTCCAATAATAAATTTTCTTCTTGCTTTTCAGCAATAAAAATTTTAGGTTTTGTAACGGGGTTTTTTGGAACATACATAGAACATACATCATCAAAAGGTAGTATAGAAATTTCATATGTCTTAATAATTTTAGATATATGAATTATTTCTTCTTTATCCATAGTTATTAAAGGCCTTATAATAGGCAAGTTAGAAACACTGTTAATTACATTAATTGATTCAATTGTTTGACTAGCAACTTGTCCTAATGATTCCCCAGTTATTAAACATTTTAAATTAAATTTAGTGCATAAAGAATTTGCAATTTTAATAAACATCCTTCGCATTATTGTAATTCTATATGACTCCTCTTTTATATGCATCAATTCAGTTAATATGTCAGAAAAATCACAAACAAAAAACTCAAAATCACTTGTGTCAAACTTCTGAAGAGTTTTAATAAGGTTAAAAACCTTTTCTAGTGACTTCTCGCTTGTATGTGGTGGTGTAACAAAGTGAATAAATGAAGTTGTGAGACCTCTTTTCATTGCTAGATAACTTGCTACTGGCGAATCAATCCCACCACTAATTAATGATAATGCTCTACCACTTGAACCAACTGGTAATCCTTTTAAACACTGTATTCTATTAGTAAAAATTTGAGTACCTTGGTTTTTAACTACTACATTTATTTGCACATCAGGATTTTTTACATCTACTTTTAAATGTTTTGTATTTATAAGAATGTTTGAAGCAATTTTTATTTTTAAATCTTGTGATCCAATTTTAAAACTTTTTTCTAATCTTTTAACTTCAACCTTAAAAGTTCCCTCTGGTATAGAATTTGCAATTTCTAAAGTTTTATTTAATATTGAAGTTTCATCGTTATTTACTAATTCAATAATTGAGATTGAATAAATACCAAAAATATTTTTTAAAACATTAACAACATCATCAAGTATTTCCTTATTTGACAGTTCTAGTACAAGACTTTTAGTATCTTTCTTATATGTTAAATAATCTTTATAACTATGTAACTTAAATTTTATATTTCTAATCAGTCTACTAATAAAGATACTTTTGTTTTGTCCTTTAAGAGTTAATTCACCATACCTAATTAATATATTTGTCATTTTACTTTCCTTTTTGAGATAATTTTGCTTTTTTTATTTTACCCAATACATCTAAAGAATAACCTATTAGCTGTTCTAAATTTCTATTTTTAAAATAACTCTCACAATTATATATTACTTTATCGATATCATTTATTATTCCAACATATCTCTCTAAATATATTATTATTTCTTGTGAAATGAAATCTAGAAATATTGTATCATTAAGATTTGTAATAAGTTCTGTGGCTTGTTTTAATAAATCGTCAACTTGACTATTAATAACTAATCTTTGTTCAACACTTGTTACTTTTTGGATTATATTTGGAGAAAACTTTGAAATAGAGATAAGTAATTCATCGATGGGTTCAATAAACTTGCTTAGCTCAATAATGGATTTATATTGTTTAATTTTAACATTGCATTGATTTAAACAAGATTTTATAAATATTACTTGGTTTAATATAGAATCAACATTTATGCTTTTTTTGTTTAAAAGTTTTGCCGCTTTTTCAATATCTTCAATATCTTTTAAAGTTTCTTTTAAAACATTCTGAAGTTTTGATTTTAAATTAGGAAAGTCTAAAGATGTTCCTCTATTAATCGCTATATCAACATCTGCAATAATCTTTTCTGCTTCTGACTTATTATATAAGAAGTTTTGCTTTGTTTTTTCAAACAAGATTTTTTCTTCAGATTGATATTTAGAACCAATTTCATATTCCATAAACTTTTTATACATTGTAAATATAGAGTCTGACAAAGATAGATATATATTTCGTATATTATCTATTTTATTTTCAAAAAATGTCTTTATTGTGTCTTCTTCTTCGAGCATTTCTTTAAAACTTTCAATATTTTCAAATATATCATTGAGTCATTTATAAGCTTTTTTGTACTGAAGTTTTAATAATTCTTCTTTTATTTTTATTCTCAACTTATCAATAGTCTCTTCTAGATTAGAATATTTAGTTGCATTAAATTTTAGTTTTTTATTTTTAGCACCAAAAGTAACATACTTATTTTTTAATTCAATTAATTGTTTTGGCACTGCATTTTGTATTGTAGAAATTATGTATGGAATTGAATCTAATAATTCAATCATGAATATAAGTGCTTGATCTATTTTTAATAAAGATTCTCAACTTTCTTTGTATTTACCAACATCTAAATTTTCATAGAAGTTTTTAAAAAGCTCCTCAATTGAGTCTAATGTATTAGATAATTTTTTCTCATTTATATCAACACCAGTGTATGATGCCATTATAACTTCTTCCTTCAAAACTCTGAATAATTCTTTTTGAAATGTTAATGCATCTCTTTGTATAAATTCAACTTCTAAAACATTCATTATTTCAATATATATAGTATGTATATTTTTATTAACATTAATAAGTCTGTTATAAAATTCTTTATATGATTGTATATTTTTAAACGATGGTCTTGTAGAAGCCTTTTCCATTAATTTCTTATGAAAATCAGTAATAATATTTAAAAATTCTTTCTCATATAATATTTCATATTTGGTTCTCCATACCATAAATTCTGTTTCTAAATTACCTGTTTTATCATATATTTTAGAAACTCTTTCAATTCTGTATTTTAATGGTGATTTTTTAATATCATCAATTAAATCAACTGCCTTTGCAATTGTTTGCATGACTTTCTTATATAAAGATGAGATAATTAAAATAATTAATAAGAAGGTTAGGCAAGCAAAAAATATTACAAAAAAAACAATATTACTAGTTTTCTGAAATAAATTATTTAAATCCCATGCATAAACCATATTGACCCCTAATTTTAATCAAGTTAATTATAACACAATATAAAAACACCATTATTTAACAAAATTTAAATAATTTTGTTAATAAAGTATTTTTATTATATAATCATTACTGGTTAGTCTGCAAATAAACATATTAAAATAATTAGTCTATAATGTCAAGTAACCTTTGCAGAATTAAGGCGAATATAGACTTCCTTTAATAGAGTTTATCTTTGTTTATGATTTTCCACAATAATATAAAGGAGAAAATATGTCAAGATATAGAGGTTCAACCTTCAAAAAAGCAAGAAGATACGGTTTTTCTATTTTAGAAACTGGTAAAGAATTTTCAAAAGGTAAGAAGAGAGTAACTGCTCCTGGACAACATGGTTCAAGAAGAAGTAAACTATCTGGGTATGGTCAACAATTACAAGAAAAACAAAAAGTGAAATTTATGTATGGTGTTACTGAAAGACAATTTAGAAATACATATGCAAGAGCTAAAAAAGTATCAGGTATAACAGGTACTAACTTTCTAAGATTATTAGAATCAAGATTAGACAATATTGTTTATAGAATGGGTTTAGCACAAACAAGACAAGGAGCTAGACAACTTGTAACTCACGGTCACATTTTAGTAAATGGTAAAAAATTAGATATTCCTTCATATACTGTACAAGTAGGTGAAATAATTTCAGTTAAAGACAAAATGAAAAAAAATGAAAAAATTGTTGAGGCATTAGCTTCAAACGCATCTACAGTAGATTTTGTTAAATTTGATAAAACTAAGTTGGAAGGTAAATTTGATAGATTACCAGAAAGAAATGAGTTAAATCAAGAAATTAATGAAGCACTTATAGTTGAATGATACAACAGATTAATAAAATAAAAAAATGGACATTTATCCATTTTTTTTATCATTATTTTTTAATGCATCTTTGCTTAACAATAAATAATTTATTGCAGAAGATACAGAGAGTATTGTGCCTATATATAAAGGTAAAAGTAACAACTGATTAATTAGACCATACTCTCCCCATAAATATTTATAATCAGTGAATTTAAAGTTGTGATAAGAGAGGAAAAATAAAATTGATAATCCTACCATTATAAATGCTGCTCTATATTTACCCATTTTGTTTGCTGCTAATACAACATTTTTAACTGCTAGGATCTGTCTTAAAACATCTATTAAAAAATCTCTACAAATTAATATTATGCCTATATAAACAGGTATAATTTTTGCTGCACTAAATAATACTATAACTGAATTTGTTAATAATTTATCTGCTATTGCATCAAAAAACTTACCAAAAGTTGTTACTTGATTAAACTTTCTAGCAATAAATCCATCTAAAAAGTCTGTTAATGAAGCAATTATAAATAAAATGCCAGATATTAGTTCAGCATAAGATAATTCAAAATTATTTATAGAAATTGATTGTGTTCATACATTATAAAACCTTGGAGATAGTAAAAATAAAACTACAATTATTGGTATTAAAATTAATCTAGATATTGTTATTTTATTTGCTCAATTCATGGATTATCTTTTCTATGCTTTTATAGCAGTTGGAATATATATTTTATCTTTTATTGAATTTGTAAGTACTTCGATTATAATAATCAAATTTACAAACTCTGCATTTACATGCGATATTTTTACAAAGTCATGAATTCAATTATACTCATTAACTAACTTATTATAATCAACAAAGTAATCTAAATTTAATACTTGATTTTGCTTTAATAATAATTCACTTGATAATTTTAATATTTCATTTAAGTCTGTTGACACAACTATTTTTTTTAACAATAAATTTAACTCATTAAAAATTTGTTCATTTTTTAAATTTTCATAAATAGCTGCAAACTCTTTAATTAAACTTTGTGCAGACAAATTTATTTTTTTTAGAACAAATTTCTCATTAAAAGTTGCGGTTTTTTCACCGTTTCAAAAACCTAATTCATTAAACTCTTTATGTAATGAAATAACTTTATTAATACCGGACGCAGCTGATATAAGATTCATCTCTATTCTTGCAAAATTTTTAAGATCACAATTCTTTTTAGCCAAGGTTTCCTGATTTTCTTGTCTTATCGCGTTTATAATATCATTTCATTCAGTTTTTGATAAAGATGGGTTTTCACAATTAAACTTTGATGCATCAATATTTAAATATAAATTTTTACCATTTAGTTTTAAGTTTTTAAAACATTCATTATTTAAATAACTTATAAAATCATCAAGTGTTATAACAACAAGTTCATTAATTGTCATAAAATTCCTCCCTATTTATTGATTTCTAAAACAAAGTACTTTTTTTTACCTTTTTTTACTAAAATGTAATTTTCAATAGTTGCAAATTTAGAATCTATTATTAAATTTTCATCTAAGTTATTTAAAAAGTTTATTGAGATAGCTTTGTCTTTTAAAAGTTCTCTTCCCTCTCTTTTTGAGGAAATTATAGATCCTGAAATAAGAAAATCTAAAATATTTAAATCATTCTCAACTTTAATAATATCAAAAGTTTTAAATAATGACAATAAATAATCTTTATTAAGTTTATCTAGGTTACCACTAAATAAAGCATTCGAAATTTTTAATGCTTTGTCATAACCTTCTTGACCATGAACAAATTTTGTTATTTCCTCTGCTAGCCTTTTTTGAGCAATTCTATTATAAGGTTCTTTTTTATGTTCTGACATCAATGTTTCAATCTCTTTAACATCAATCATAGTTAAAAAATTTAAAAGTATTTCACAATCTTCATCATCTTGGTTTAAAAAAAATTGATAAAACTCATATTCAGATGTCTTAGTTTTATCTAATCAAATTGTACCTGACTCTGTTTTTCCGAATTTTATACCATCTTTTTTTAGTAATAAATTAATTGTTAAACCACAGGCCTTTGAATTAACACTTCCTATGATACTTGAAATATAATCTATACCACTTGTTATGTTACCTCACTGATCAGAACCTCCAATTTGGACATAACAATCATAATTATTATACAAATGACTAAAATCATAACCTTGTATCATTGTATAACAAAATTCTGTTATACTTAGACCCTTATCAATTCTAGATGAAATGTTTTCTTTTGATAATAAATATGCTAAATTGAAATGTTTTCCTATATCTCTAAGAAAATCTATTAAAGATAATTTGTTTATTCAATCAGCGTTGTCAAGTACTTTAATTTCAGGAATTAATTTATCTAATTGCGTAGAAATTCCTTTAATGTTTACTTTTACTGTATCTAAATCTAAAAGCTTTCTTTCTTGGCTCTTAAAACTTGGATCGCCAATCATAGCAGTTGCTCCACCAACTATAGCTAAAGGCTTAAATCCATACTTAGCAAAGCGTTTTAAATTTAATATTTGTATTAAATGACCAACATGTAAAGAGTCTGCTGTTGGGTCAAAACCGCAATAAATAGATTTGGAGTTTTTTTGTGCATCTAATAATTTTGATTCATTGGTAACTTGTTTTAGGAGTTTTCTAGCTTTTAGTTCTTCAATTATATTAATAAACTCCATCAATTATTTCTCCTTGATTTCTTTTTTTACTTTTTTTGAATCTTCAAGTTCTAATACATCATCACTCATACTAATAGATACATCTTTAACTTTTGAATATGCAACATCAGCTTGATCAATCACATCTACAGCAATTGAAGCTAAGTCTTTAGCTATCAATTGTGCATTTTTAGACTTTGCGAAGTCTTTTCCCACTTGCAAACTTGCTTTTCCCAACTTCTGTAAGGCTTTATAAGCAATTTCTTTTGTTTTAGCATTGTCTAATTCATCACTAGCATTCCTAATATTAGAAAGTTTCATTTCAATATTTGCAATTACTTCGTCATTTTCTTCACTCTGACTTTTTTCTCAAGTATCTTCTAATGCAGCTATAAATTTTTTTATTTGAGGTCTGTATTTTTTAAGATATTCTACAAAATCTTTTCTTATTTCAACACCTCTTTTTGGTGCTAACATCATACCTAAAAACATCCAAGTTGATAACTTTAATAATTTAAACATACTAATCTTCCTTTTTAATCTTCAGAGTTTGCAAAATCTCTTAATTTGTCAACTAATTTATAAAATACATCTTTATTTTTAGTTGCAACTTTTACTCAAGATTTAACATTTCTTTTTGCAAAAGCGTCAAATATATCAAAATAGTTTGTTACTTTTGCAATTGTATCAACAGTAGCATTCATCATTTCTGATTTATAAGTTAAATCTTCAAAAAAATAGTCAACTTTTCTTGCTGCTATACCTACTTTTCGCAATGTTATTATTGAATATAGTGCTAAAATAATTGCTATTGCTAGCAATATTATAATCAATACATTTTGTGTGGTTTCCATACTAGATGCTAAAATATATAATAATTTCATATTTGTCTCCATTACATAATAAAATTATACAATAGTTATGCATAATACTTTAAAAAATATAGTCACAAAATAATTATGCTTATAATTTATTAAATTTAAAAAGTTAAATTAAAAATGTACTAGTTTAACTGATAAATAATTAGTCTTCTTCTTCAATAATGCCTAATCTTTCTTTTCATCCACTAGGACCTCTTTTAACTTCTTTTTTTTCTTCTACAAAGTTTTGATCTGATCAACCCATTTGTTTTTTATTTTTCATTTCTAATAATCTTCTTGCACGTTCTGTTTCTGCATTGTATGCTTTTTTATAAATAAATTTTCTTCTGTCTTTTAAAGATAATTGAGGGTTTGATAAAATTAAAGTATTTAATTCATTATCAATTTGATTAATTTTTTCAATATTATTATCGTGTAACTCCAAAGTTTGTTCAACTTCTTTAAAGTCAACTTCTTCTGTTTTAACAAGAGATTCTAGCTTTTTAGATGCTTTAATGACTATTTTTTCGACTTTATTTCGTTCTTTTAATAGTTTCTTTTCAAACTTTTCTTCTTCTTTAGTTTTAGTTTTATATTCTTTTTTAACTAAAGTTACAGTTTGCTCGATCTCTTTTTTTTGATCCTTAGTAAATGGTAAATTTTTCTTTTTTCTTGGAGTTATTAATTTTTCTTTTTGATTATGTTTAATGTCTTCATTTAAAAATTTACGTTTAGGTATATAATATTCTTCCTTATCACTTTTGTCTGAACCCATTAGTTTATCACTATTTTTTACTTCTTCAAATCTTTTTTTAGCTAATTCATCATAATTTAGTTCTGAATTATTTTTTTTACTCATATAATCACCTATTTATCTTTTACTTTGTTGATTTTCTTCTGGGTTTGATAAGAATGCTTTTTTCCTTTTGATTTAAAAGTTTATTAAATTCATTAATTTTATCGACTAAGAATTCTTCTTTTGTATCATCATTTTCAAATGTCATTGAGTTAATCATTTCAAGTGTCATATTAACTTCATCATCAATATATTTTTGTTTCTTTTCTTTAATTAATTCAAGAGTTTCTTTAACTTTACTTTCCAGTTTTTTAAGTTTGTTATCTTCTTTACTGATTGAACCAATTGAAAATTTACTTCTGTTTATATAATCTCCCACACTTTTATTTTCTACTCTACTTTTTGAAATTTTAGACAATCTCTTAACTCTATCTAATTCTGTTTCTAAAACTACTGTTGAGTTTTTTTCATGATATTTCTTTGCTCTTTCAGAATATGAAACACTGTTTGCTTTTATTTTATTTACATCAGTGTAAACACTGTCATCAACACCGCCTGTTTTTCTTAGTTCTTCAATTTTATGAAGTTTAGCAATTACTGGGTCATTTTCAATAACTTGATTTTGTATATCCTGAGATTTTTTAATAGCACCATTTATTATATGACCTAATGGTCCTTCAACCTTTTCTTGTCTTGATTTTCTTAAATTATCTTTAATCGAAGCTAACTTATCTGATTTTGTTTGTGGTTGAGGTGAAACCTTATTTGAATCTTCGCCTGGTTTTATTTGGTCAGAAAAAACTGGTTCCATATTTAACAATGGATCATCATTAAATGTTCAATGATTTGGGACTCTTTCTTCTTCAAGCTTTGCATACTCGCTTTGCTTATTCTTGTGAGTTTTTTTCTTAAAAATAGCCATAAAAAACCTCTTTTCTTTATTAATATTTTATACTTTTAAGTCTAAAAGATTCTATAAATTTTCTACCAAATTTTGCTTGTTCTAATCCATTTACTTTAACTACATCACCTGTGAAGTTAATTTTATTTTTTGTTAGTGCTTCTCCAACTCCATATATATCAACCATTGAGTTTTTACTTTCAAATTCAGCAATTTTATTTTCATCAAAACCTGATGAAGCAACAATTTTCACATTATTAAATCCATTAAAATCTAATGCATCTCTTAACAATTTAACTAAGGTTACATTAACTCCATATAACTCTTCATTATTAATATCTAATAATTCTAGGGACTTATCTATTAAATTTGCAGAAGTATCAATTCTAACAGCATATACTTTATCCTTAAGTTCATTACAAACTTTTATTGAATCATTAATTACATCATTGTTATAATCAACTAAAACAACAAGATTATTGTCAGGGTATTGATTTAAATATGATTTTGCTGCAAGTGTAATGTCTCCATTAAATGCAGCAATTAATGAATGAGGCATTGTACCTTTTAAATTTGGTTTAATTCCTAAGTACTCAAATGATGCTGGAGTTACTAAATTGCTTAAACCAGCAACGAAAGATGAATATCCATCAATTTGTTGATTCAAATATATATCCATTCTATCGTTCATATTAATGACTTGTTTATTATTAGCAGCTAACTTGATTTTATGTGCATTATTTGCAACAGTAGTAGAGCGAGATAATATTCCATCGATTAAACCTTCTAAGTCACAGAAATCTTTGTATTTTCCAGTTATTCTTAATACAGGTTCAAAAGGTTGTATTATTGAACCTTCTTCTAAATATTCAAAAATAATATCTTTTGAACCTTTAAATTCTAATAATTTTTTTATTATTTCACTTCCACAAAAAAATACATCCTTCTGTCTTTGGAATCATTGCATTGTAAAAGTTGAATCTTTAAGTTGGTTGTTTATAATATTTCTAGTTTTAACGAAATAATCTGCTGTATAGAAATCAGACTTAATACGTTCATCAAAGTGAAAATTGATTTTGTTTATAGAATTTTTCATAAAGATTCCCCTAACATACTTTCAGAAGTATTAAGATCCATTATACCTATATCATTAATATTGTCATTTTTAATGTTTAATTCTTTTTTAGAACAAAGCATTCCATAAGAATCAAATCCAGCAATTTGACTTTTTTTTAATTGTATTCCATTAGGTAACCATGACCCTACAGTTGCTAAAGCAACAAACATTCCCTCTCTAACATTTTTTGCTCCACAAACAACTTGTAACCATTCTGAACCATTATCTACCTTGCATAATGATAAGTGAGTATTTGGTATGCTTTCTAATCTCCCAACTTTTGCAATTATAAATTGGTTTTCAAAAGTTAATTTTATATTAATTTTTTCAAGTTCATTATTAACTACATTTATTAAATTTTTATCTTCTAACTTATTTTGATAATCATCTAAGTTTACATTAAAAATATTAATACCAACTAACTCTTTTTCATTATAAAGTAATGAAATATTATCTTCATTTTCAGTTTTACTTACGACACTGTCACTTAATGTAACAATAATACAACTAAAATTTTTGACATAATTTAAAAAGATTTTCATATTTTATTTATACCTTTCAATTATTTGGAATAATTATAAATCAATTATATAATATAATGGATTTTTAAATAAAGGAGAAATAATGAAAATTGCAATTGTAATCGACTCGGCAAGTGGTATAAAAAATTTAAAAGATTACTCTGATTTATTTTTAGTTCCACTAATGATTTCAAAAGAAAATGGTGAACAAATTGCTGATGATGAACACTTTAGTTCTGAGGAATTTTATAAATTAAATGAATCACAACTACTAAAAACATCACAATCAATACCAGGAGTTATGTTAAATAAGTGGGATCAACTATTATGTGACTATGATAAGATTGTATGCATATTAATATCTAAAGGCTTATCGGGCCAATATAATACTTTTAAAATGTTTAGTTCTGAAGATAAATATAAAAATAAAGTTTATATTGTAGATACAAATGGAGTAAGCATCTTATTAAAAAGACAAGTTGATTTTATTCAAAAAGCTATAAAAAATGGTTTAAGTATTGAAAAAATAATTCACGATGTAGAAGAAATATCTAAAAACTTAATTGGTTATATAATACCTAAAAAATTAGACCAATTAGTTCGTGGTGGTAGAATAAGTAAAGCAGCTGCAGGTTTAGCTAAAATTCTTAAAATAACACCAATTCTGAAATATGATGGCACAATTGATAAGGAGGGTAAAACTAGAACATTCAAGAAAGCAGTATCTACAGCCTTAGATCTGTTAAAAAAAACTTATTCTAATGAATTACCTCTGGATATTGCCTATTCAAAAAGTAATATAGAAACAATAGATTTGGTAAAATCATTAATAGACGATAAAGGATTTAATGTAGGTATTTGAGAAGAATTACCAAATATAATTACTTGTCATACTGGTTTGGAAACTTTTGCTTTCATTCCAAATTTATATTAGGAGAAAAGAATGAGAAATGCAATTATAATTGATTCGTCTGCGGGCGTAAAGAATGTTAAAGATTACAAAGATTTATATTTAGCACCATTAATGATAACAAAGGAAAATGGTGAACAAATTGCTGATGATGAGAATTTAACTCAAGATGAGTTTTATAATTTATATGAAAAAGAGATGTTAAAAACTTCACAGACAATACCTGGTGAAATGATGAAATTATGAGATAAATTACTTGAAAGTTATGATAAGGTGATATGTTTATTATTATCTAAGGGTTTATCTGGACAATATTCTACTTGTAAAATGTTATCAGAAGAAGAAAAATACAAGGGTAAAATATTAGTAGTTGATACAAATGGGGTGAGTATCGTATTAAAGAAACAACTACTTCAAACAATTGACTTATTAAAAGAAGGTGAAAAGATTGAAAATATTTGTAATATTTTAGAAAAGGATAATAAAAATTTTAATGTATTTATTATTCCAAAAAAATTAGACCAATTAGTTCGTGGTGGTAGAATAAGTAAAGCAGCTGCAGGTTTAGCTAAAATTCTTAAAATAACACCAATTCTGAAATATGATGGAACAATTGATAAAGAGGCTAAAACTAGGACTTTTAAGAAAGCAATTGAAGATGCAGTTTTATTATTAAAAAAGAAGCAACCAAACTCAAAAATAATAGACATATCATTTTCAAAAAGTAGTGAAGAACTAATAAATACAGTAAAAGAAATAGTTAATAAACATGGTTTTCAAATAAATTTATTTGAAGAAATCCCAAATACTATAACTTGTCATACAGGTTTAGAAACATTTGCACTTGGTGTGTGAAGAAATAGATAGGTGAGAAAAATGAAAATTGGTATTTTGGTTGATAGCTCTGCATGCTTTAAAATAGGAGAATATAACTCTAAGATAATTGATGTGCTACCATTACATCTTATTGTCGATAATGAAAATGATTTTTTAGATACTGAGGAAATTATTGAAGCTAATAATTTGTCTGAGGAGTTAAAATCTGAAAAGAAAAAGTCAACATCGCAGGCTTCTCCAGGTGAGCTAATGGTTAAATATGATAAAATGCTTGAAAATTATGATCACATAATACATATCTCAATGCCAGAAAATTTATCAAGCATGATGCAAACTGCTTTTTTAGTTTCCTCAGAGCAACCTTATGAAGGTAAGGTAACGGTTATAAAACATAGTATGGCATCAAATGCATTAAAATATTTAGCCTTAAAGTTTGAACAAATGATAAATGATGGTATAACTGATATAGAAGTTTTTCAAAAAGAAGCGGAGGAATGAGAAAATAATTCTTTTCTTGCATTAATACCTAGTAATCTTCAAACTCTCGCAAGAGGTGGAAGAGCTAAAATGGTAATATTGAAGTTTTTAAAAATGGTTAAGGCTAAAGTTGCGATACAGTGAGGAAGAAAACCTAAAAAAATAGGAATAAGTCGAACTTATAACTCTCTTTTTGAAAAAACTGTTACAACTATTAATAAAGAACTAGATTCAGATTTTGAAGTTATCTTAATAGCTAGAAAAAAAGAAGTTAATCCCAAAATAGTTAACACTCTTAAAAATTACTTAAAAGATAACTCAATGAATTATATAGAAGAGGAAATGTCATTGTTATTTCCTTGACATGCAGGTGAAGATACTATTGGCTTGATTGCAATTAAAAAGTTTTTATTACCAAAAGTTTTTTCAGATAGAAATTAAAATAAAAGTGTTACTAATTGTAACACTTTTATTTTTTTATGTTTCATTAATGGCAGGGGTAGCAGGACTTGAACCCACGACACTCGGATTTGGAGTCCGATGTTCTACCAACTGAACTATACCCCTAGTATAAAAAAAACCCATTATATAGGTTTTTTATTTCATTAATGGCAGGGGTAGCAGGACTTGAACCCACGACACTCGGATTTGAAGTCCGATGTTCTACCAACTGAACTATACCCCTATAGCACCAAATTATTATAACATTTTTGGTACTTAATTATCTGTTTTTTTTAAAATTGAACATTCATTACATAATACATGTAATTCAACTTTTGAATGCATCAATTTATTTTGCGAATTTGCTAATAATTCAACAAACGTGTTTTCACATTTTAAATTGAAACTATCATCTTCTAAATCTTGAATTTTTCCACAAGTGTCACATAAAATATGTACTAGGCTTTTAGAGAGCACTTCATAAACGATTTGCTTACCATCAATTGAGTTAGAAAATAAAAGATGATGTTCTAAAAATAAATCTATATTATTATATATTGACATTACATTTACAGTTCCTAAATCCTTTTCAACAAAGGAGATCAATTCCGGCGTTGTAAAGTGTTTCATAGTTGTAATTGCTTTTAACATTGACATTCTCACGTCTGTTATTTTAATTTTTTTATTCTTGAAATAAGATATATAACTTTCTATATTATTTTTCATTTTTTAATTTTTCAATAATTAGAACAACATCATTAACAGTTTTTAATGATAAAAGATCATCATCTGATATACTAATCTCTAGTTTTGCTTCTAAACTAACTACTAAATCCATTAGATCTAATGAGTCAATTTCCATATCTTTAAATGATGTTTCTTTAGATATGTTACCTTTAGCACCTTTTTTTACTAACTCTTTTTTTATTTCTTCTAAAATATTCATATAATCACCATTTATAATTATATATTAATTTATTTTAAATAACCAATAATAATCTTTTAAATCTAGTTTATAAATAACATTAATTGACCTAGTATTATTTTCATCATCCAAAGAGAATTGAAAGTTTACATTGCTACTTATGGGCCCTAGTTTATAAAACTCTAGTAAAAAAAAGTATTTAAAATTATTAAAATGAAAATAATAGTTATCTTTATTTCTTTGTAAAATATAAATATTCTGTGCTGTATTGAAACCAATGGTTAAATTATCACTTTTAAAATCTTTTTTATCTTTCTCATCTGGCTCTTTATTTTCAATTTCTGGTGATGATGAAATATAACTTTTATTTGAATTTACAATGAAAATTATTATAGTAATAAAAATACTTAATACAAAAGTTAAAATTAAGGAAATAAAAAATATCTTCTTATATTTTTGTTTGGTTCTCATTTATATAACTAATTACTCCTTCCTTATCTTTGTTAAACATTTTACTTATTTTTTCTAAATCTATTTTAACAACGTAGTTTTCTGAAAAAAGATTCTTTGTATCTGAACTAATTAAATTTAATTTATATAAATCATTATTAGAAACTTTAAAATCTAAGGTAAGAATTATGCCATTAATATTTATAGTTTTACTAAAAATTAAGGGGCCACTATATAGTGGGCTATAAAGTATACCATTACTACAATCTAATGAATCACATTCAGTAACTTTATTACTTGGGTAGCTAAAGTTAGTTTTATTATCAAGTGAAAAAAAGTACTTGTTATTTTCAATTTTAATCTTATCTTTATAATTTTTAATATCATAATATTTTGGAAACTCAGATGAAGCAACTATTTCTGATTGTGTTTTAAAGTTTAAATCATAGTTTGTTTTATTAATAAAAGTATTAATTGTTTGTTCCATTCCAGGATATAATAGCTCCTTTATTGAATCAGTTACTTTAGATTCAAAATATGTATTTAAATGATAATTTTTGTCAATGAACTTATTGTTTTTATCTTCCATTTCTATTTCATAAAGTTCATTTATAATTTCATTATAGGAATTTGCTCCATCTACTATATAAGGAATTTGTTGGATATAAGTTGAAGCTTTATTGTATAGTTTTATTTTTTGAATGTTATTATTGTTTTCTACATAGTCAATTGAATTTACTAAATCAATTTGAATTTTTCCACTATTTTCAGGTTTAAAGAATTTTGTTGCTTGGTATTGTAACTGATAGGTTAAAGAGATTTGACTAACTCCTTCTAATAAACTTAAAGGTATATGTAACTCTTTAAATTGATGTCCTCTAAAATAAATAAATATGGGTTTTAATAAATCATATCCACCATCAATAGAATCGAAAATAAATATATCTTTACTCTCTTCGTTTTTTAAACTTTTAAAACCATCTTTTGTATTAATGAAAAACTTGCCATGTATATTGAATATCGTAGTAATGGTTTTGTTGCTATTAAGCTCAATTTCAAGATTGTTGTCATCATTGGGCGCAGGCCTTAAAAATAGTTTATAGTATTCTTCGTTATCATTTTTAAATACATGATTAAAGAATACTATATCAAATGACAATGCATTTTTGACATCAGAACTAATTTTTATATGTTTATCTTTATTTGGATCATTCTCTCTGAGTTGCTGATTATTTATATTTGTTGTAAAAATATTATCACCCCATTTATATTTCGACATAAAAAAAACTTATTTTCAAAAAAAATAAGTTTTTTTTCAATAAATGGGGCGTACAAAGGGAATTGAACCCTCGAATGCCGGAACCACAACCCGGTGCGTTAACCACTTCGCCATGTACGCCATAATTTAACTTTAATATTATACTAAATAAATTTTTATAAGCAAGTAAATTATTAAAATTAATTGTTTGAAGTTATAATTTAATATTTAGAAAAGTATAAAAGTTAATAACAATACTAATAATTAAAAACTTATTCTTTTGAATTTTCAATAAGAGCAAGCAATTGCAATGTAAGTAATTATCAAATAAAAAATTATGTATGAAGATGGAGAAATGAAATAATCATATGTGTTTGGTAAGATCTTACCATCATTATCAATTATAAAATTATATTGAACATAGGGCATAAAAATATTTTGTTGACTATATAAATCAATTTTAGAATCGCTATATGGATTAAATCATAAATCATCAAATGAATAACCTGAATAATAAGTATAATTACTCCACAAACCATAAAAAGGACTAAAAATTGTAAAATATGTAAAAATATTTCTAGTTGAATTGTATTTCTTATAATCCTCATTATTAAGATCTAGTTGACTATTTATAATTTTTTTATAAGTTGTTGTGTAAGAGACAAAATAATTTTCTAATAATCTTATAGCAATCATTAAAGGATAATTTAATGTTTGCTTAACAAATCTTTCTAAATCATTGCTAATACTATCATTAAATAAAATATCATTATTATTACTAATATTTGCAAACATTGCTACATAATTTGCCTTTAAAACTTCCACTTTTAAATCAGCACTGCAATCATTAGATTGTTCACTACATTCACCTGGTTTTGCATCAATCTTACTTTGCTTATCATTAAAAAATATAAAATCATCAAATAAACTATAAAAACTACTTTGTAAGTTAGTATAATAACCGTTAATAAATTCTTGAAATTTATATAAATCATTTAAAATTAGTTTTTTATCATCATCTTTTTCATTCAAAATTAGCTTGTTTAGTTCATTTATATTAATAAACCTTTTATTAAAAGATAATGTTAAATCATAATGTCGGTTTTTATTGCTCATAAAATCCTTCACTCAATTCTGAGGAATCTCATTATTACTATAATTTAGTTTTCTAAAAGTAACATCATTAATTTTTGCAACTTGATTATCTTCAACTATCAAACCTAATTCTGTTCAAAGATTTGATCTTAATAATTTATTTTTATCATTTGATAACTCACTTTTGTCTATACTGTTATTTGGAGAAATCAAAAAATTATTTATAAATTTAGATAAATATTTGAACTTAATCATATTGTTATTTATATAATTCTGTAAATCTAACGCTTCATATATATCATTAACATTATAAAGTTGATTTTTACCATTTTTTATATTATTAAAGCTTAATATTGTTGTTTCTTCACTACTTTTAATAAACTTTAAAGGTAAATTTGCAACAAAAGTGAAAGTCAGTAATAATGTTAAGAAAGTCATTGTTACTTGATTATTAAAAAAAATTAATAAGAAAATTACAAAATTGGATAAACAAAACAATAATAAAGGTGCAAACCAAAGGAACGTGAAGGTTTTTTGTAATATTAATGAATTATCAAAATGAAAAATAGAAAACATCAAATTAAAAAAAATAAAACTGAATAAAACCTGAGACAAAATTATTATCAAACCACATAAATAAATACTAAAAAGTAAATTTAATCTTGATACAACATTCGATAAAGTAACAAATATTGTTCTATCTTCGGTTTTTCTTACAAAGAAATAAAAGTTAATCCTTATTATAAGCATAAACATTACAACTCCAATAAAAAATAATGCGTAGAAGTCAAAATAAATAGCTACTTGACTATTATCTTTTAAAAACGAAGTATAAATAGAAAATAGTACTGAAAAAGCTATTGTTACAATATTAAAATATATAAATGTTTTATCAAATAATAAATTTTTAAATAAAAAATAAATTATTTTAAAGCAATTTACATTGGTTATACTTTTCTTCATATTGTAAATATCATACCTTATCCTTATTTATTCTAAAATAACATAATATTAAATAAAACAGCTATATTTTATTGATAATTAATAAAATATTAAGAAACTGTTAGCATTTCAGGTTTTTCTAAAATTTGTTTTACTCTAGCCATAAACCTTCCTGCCTCAGCTGCATCTATTATTCTTTGATCAACTGTCAAACTCATATTCATGATTGCTTTTATAGCAAGTTTTTCATTATCAACAACTACAGGTTTTTTTACAATCTTACCAACACCAATTACTGCAGCATTTGGATAAAATATTGTTGGTGTTGCTTGGATAGCTCCAATATTACCATAATTTGCAATGGTTATTGTACTTCCTTCTGATTCATAATCGTTTATTATACCTCTTCTTAATCTTTGAGTAATTTCTTTTATATCAATTGCCACTTCTTTAATTGTTAATTTTTCAACAAATTTTAAAACTGGTATAATTAAACCTTCACTAGTCTCAGTTGCTAATCCAATATTATGAAACTTTTTAATCACTAATTCATTAGTTTCTGGATCATAACTAGAATTTAATTTTGGATAGTCTCTTAAAGCTATTGAAATTGTTTTAGCTATAAAAGCTATTGTTGTAAATTTAACATTAGATTGAGTTTGTCTAAGAACGTGTTTTAATTTTAGTATAGAACTCATATCTATATCAGTTGAAATTGTCAATGGTGGAATATAACTTTGACTTAATATCATTGATTTTACTGCACTATTTCTGTTTTCATTAACCCTTGTACGTTCTACAAATTTGTTTTCTTGATTATTCTCATAATTTAAATAACCGATTGTATTATCAGGTTTTTGTTTTTCAAAACTAACAACTTTTAATTCTTCTCTTAATTTTTCAGTTTCCTTTTTTAATTTACTAACTTCTTCTTCTTGAGATATTTCTGTATTAATTTTATTAGTAAAATCTTTAATTTCATTTTTTATTAAAGATTTTATATCATCTATATTAGTATCTTTTTTTGGATTTAAATTTTGCATCATATTTTGCATCAACATATATTGCATCATTTGTCCAAATAAATCATTTGTACCTTGGAAATGTGATTGTTGATTTAACCTATTTGTTGCATTATTTAATTGGTTCTGTTGTTCTAAAGAACTTTTTAACTCAGCTATTTCCTTTTGTAAATAATTAATTGCCTTTGCAGCAACTTTTTCATCAGCTTGTTTTTGTAACTCTTTACCTTGTTTAATTAATTCGTTTTCAATATTAATATTCTCAGCGTTAATATTGTTATTGTTGTTTGTTACATTTTCACTTAAATTGCTAGGTATGTTAGACTGATTGATTTGCTCATTTTGAAATTTATTGACATTAGAATAATTATTAGCGTAACTTTGATTACTGCTAATGTTTTGATTCATGTTGTGTTCTTCATTTGTTTTTACATACTTATTATCTGGTAGATCATTGAAATTATTATTAGCATTAACAGGTTCTCCAGAGTTTAAATATTTCATTTCATCCTTATAAGCAGTATAAAGATTTGATGCTCTAAGTCAACCTTCAAATTCTTTACTTCCTCTTGGAGTATCCATATATCTAATGTACTCTACTTTACCAGTGTCTGGATTTTGAAAAGGTACTTCTTTAGTAAATTCTGCTGGTAATCCAGTTTTTTTTATAGCCTTAGAAAATAGCATTTTATCTTCATTTAAACCTTGTTCAACAGCTTGTCTCCTTAAGTTTATAACATTTCTTTCATCTCTATCTTTAATTAAGTTTCATCTTTTTTTGTTATCATATAAGCTAGATAATTTAGACTCTGCATATGTTTTTTGACCCTTTGAGTTTAATTCTCCTACAAGTTGTTGAGCATCTTTTTGTGGCAATACTGACCCTCCATATTTAGAAAGTGAATTAGCATCTATAACTGTTGGTTCTTTATCTTCTACATAACCACCATATGAAACACCAAAATCACCATCTTCAGATGATCTTTGTCTCATATATGAATCTTCATTATTATTATTCATTAATTTATTAAAATCTTGCTGTCTATTTTGATTCTGCATAACCGCACTCCTTTGGCTGTCAATTATAGCGTTTTCTTTTGTTGCCACAATATCTCTTTCTAAAACAGAAGTGTCTCCCCCTGCTGCTGCTAGTTTTTCAATCCTTGATTTAATAATATTTCTCATTATCAATGGTCTGCCTTTTTCATCTAATTTAGACATAGCATTTAATTGATTAGTATTATCCTCAACTTCTTTAAAATCATTTTCTTCAAGTAACTTTTCTTTTCTAGCTTGAATTATTTGTCTGAACTTACTTACACCTGTTAAATCATCTTTAGCAAAAAGGTTATTGCTATTATTACCAGAACTATTAAGTATTTCACTATTTGTTATTTTTAAAAGTTCTTCTTTAGGTAAATCTCCCATTAACTTGTTTTGAGGAGCATTTTTTATAGAGTTTCTGATATTTTCTCTCATTTGAGCGAATCTATCTTTATTAGTAGATGGAGATGCCATAATATTTAAATCCTTATCTTCAATTTCTTTCATTTTTTCAGGTGTATCTTTTATATCTTCTGATGTTGATGAGAAAGGAGTAATTGCTTGATTATACTTATTGTAAACAACAGCACCTGAAAAAGTGTCTGCATCAGTTTCTGCATCAACAAGTCTTGACTCAGCTGCTTCGGGTATATCAATTTCCTTGTTATCATTTGATTTTTTATTTGATTTGGAAACTAATTTTTGAATTTCTTTTTCACCAATTGCAATATTGGCAAGTATACTGCCATTTTTCACAGGGCTACCGATTTTAATTGTCTTTGTAATCATTCCATTATAATTTGATTTTATTTTAACTTCTCTACCATCTTCTAATTTGATTAATGCAAAATCTTCACCAAAAGCAGTATGGTTACCTTTGAATAATCAATCTTTTAAAATACCTTTTAAAGGCAAATTTCTAGCTCTAAGATGGACCATAAAACACCCCTAAATAATAATGTGACGAATTAATTACAAAAAATAAAGGTCAAGCAAACCTCTATTAGTCAACATATTGAGACCTTGATATTATTATACCTTTTTTTATAAGCTTTTTAAACCTCTCAGCCTCTCTTAAATTATCTTTTACAAATAATCTATCTTTAAAGCTGACGTTTTGCAATAAATGCTTTATATATTTTTTATAATTTTGTTTATCTAATTTCACTTTTTTACGATAACTATAAAATAGATATTTTTCTGCATCTAATAATTTATTATAATAATTTAAAGTTTCAATTTTTGCATCACTTGGTAATTTTTTTATATGCTTTTTAAACATAAGCATTTTAGTATTATTCAAAAGAATCATTTCTTTTAAAATTCTTATATTTTCTTTTCTAATTAATTTAATTCTTAATTTTCTTTTTTTGTACTCTTCAATTGTTAATAAATTGTCATTAACATCATGCCAACTATAATATTTGTCATTATTAATTTTCAAGTACAAAAATTGTAAACCTGTTACCAATGAAGCAACGCAAAAAACAGCAATAACAAACAAAGTTACTGTTACTCAATATGGGTGATTCATATTTGTACTTCATATTTTATCACCTGTTTTTAGTTCATAACTATTTAAGTTTAAAAACCAATATGGATATCACATTTGACTATCATATTTTACGTTACTATCAATTACACCATTTGAGCTTGTTCAGAAATAGTTTCATATTCAATGATCTTTATTACTATAAATGTCATTAAAAAAACTAGGGGAGTATTGCTTAAATCGATAATTTCCTCTTATTAAAATAAATAATAAGTACATCAATGGATAACAAGTAATTGCTACATAAGTAAATTTTAAATGTTTTTTAAATGATATATAAAAGTTTCCACAAGATATAATGAAATATCCTATCATTATAAGTGGTATGATAAGATGTAAAACAACCGTTGATATTCAATTAGGTATGTTAGTTTTATCATCATCACCTTGCAAGGAGAAAATTCCTATTCAAAATACTACCATAGTTAAAGTAATATAAACTGTTATTGCAAGTTCTACACCCAAACTTAGGTTTTTATTATATATTTGTTTATAAAGTATTGCAATAAATAAATAACCCACAACAATGTAGTTGGATTGTGTTGTAAAATATGCAAAATAAATATCTATTCTATCATATATAGGAATTCCATACATATTTATTTTTGGATCATACATTTGCAATAAAAAATCAAATATTAAAAATAATATCATTGAGATTAACAAAATAAATTTTATTGAAAATTCTAAATTTTTATTTATTTTCATATATCACCTTTATACTAAAAACTACTTATTATTATTTTTATAAAACTCTATTTCTCTAATAATCGAAGAGGATAGCTTTCTTTCATTTAAATCTGATACAAGTAAAATAGTTTCAATATTACTATTTAAAGATTTGTTGGCATCAATAAACTCTATTTCATTTTGAAACGTTTCTGTATCTCTAACTCCTCTAACAATGAATCCTGCATTTACTTTTTTTGCAAAATCGATTGTCAAATAATCTTTATTTATTAATATTTTTGTATTATCCAAATCACTTATCATTAATTGAATCTTATTAACCCTTGATTCAAGATCTGGATTTTCGTTTTTATTAATGTTTTTAGTTATTACAATATATACGAAATCGAATAATTTTAATGCCTTATTAAGAATATTCAAATGACCATTATGAAAAGGGTCAAAACTTCCTGGATAGATTGCAATTTTTTTACCTATATTTACCATATAGATATTTTATATTTTTTTATAAAATAAAATCATAAATATGATAATATTTTTAAAAAAGGGGTAAAAAATGGAGTATTTATTTATAGATGTTGGTAATACAACAGTTGACTTTAGAATGTATAATGATGAATGTAATAATTTTAAAGAAATAATGAGACCTTTAACTGATGATGAGTATTATAAAAATTGTCACAACCTTGATGAATATTTTATAAAAAATAAATTAAGCTTTACAAAAATAATTTACTCATCAGTTGTCCCATCTTGAACTAAAATAATCGAAGAATACTCAACTTTTAAAAACATTGAACTATTGAATATAAAAAATAGTTTTAAACATAATTTAAACAACTTTAAAATCGATAAGTTTGATATTCTTGGTGCAGATTTTATTGCAAATTATTATGGTGCTACAAAGTATTATAATTTTAATAATGCAATTGTTGTTTCTATGGGAACAGCAACTACAATTATGGTTATTAAAGAAAATTGTTTACTAGGTACTGTGATTTGTCCTGGATTAGAAACTGCATTAAATGGACTTATAGGAAAGGCTGCACTTTTAAAAAACTATCATTATGAAAAATCAAGTTTAATGATTGGTACGAATACAATAGATGCAATTTCAATTGGTATTTTTAATCTACATTATATTATGATATATAACTACACTAACTTTTTAATGAATGAATATAAAATTAAAAATGTAATAATTACTGGCGGTTACTCTCAGAATTTTGTTGATGAAATTAATCACAATGGTTTTATATATGATGAATCATTAATTTTTAAAGGTATGTTAATGATGATTAATAAATAAATTATATGTTGAGCCTTTAAAATTGTAGTAATAAAAAAACCGGTTTTTCAACCGGTTTTTTAACTTTTCTAAATAAATTAAATTATTTAATAGCTTCTTCAGCAGCTTTAAATGTATTTTTTATAGTGTCTGCTGATTTTTTTAAGTTTTCTAATTCATCTTGTGTTAATTCTCATTCTAAAATGTTTGTAATACCTGTTGTACCTAATGAACATGGAACACTAACATAAGTATCACTTATACCATATTCACCTTGTAAGTATGCTCCAACCATTAAAACTTTATTTTCATTTTTTAAAATTGCTTTAACAATTCTACATAAACATGCTCCAATTCCATAGAATGTTGCACGTTTTTTTTCAATAATTTTATAAGCCATATGAACAGCTTCATCTTTTAATTTATCAAGTTCATCTTGACTAATTTTACCTTCTTCAATATATTGTTTTAAAGGTTTTCCCATAATAGCAGCTCTACTTCATAGTGCAACTGAAGAGTCACCATGTTCACCAGCTAATACTGTATTAACTTCCTTTGTATTAACATCAAATTTTTCTGATATCAATCTTTTTAATCTTGAAGAATCTAATGTAGTTCCTGAAGATATAATAGAGTTTGGTGCAAAACCAGTAACAACTCTATATACATTTGTTAATACATCAACTGGGTTAGATGCAATAACAGTAACACCACTAAAACCTGAGTTTTTAATTTCAAGTGCTATACTTTTCATAATTTTTGCATTATCTGCAACCATTTCAAGTCTAGTTTCACCAGGTTTTTGCGGACGCCCTGCTGTAATAACTATAACATCAGCATCTTTACAATCTTTATAGTCACCAGCTTTTACACTATGAAAGTAATGTGGAACTACCGCTTGCATATCATGTAAATCTAATTCATTTCCTTCTGCTAAATCTTTAAATACGTCTATCAAAACATAATCTTCTGCTACTCCTTGATTAATTGCAGAGTAAACAAAACTAGTTCCAACAGCACCACAACCAACTAATACAACTTTTTTACTTTTTATCATATAATTCAATCTCCCTTTAAAGTATTATATACCCTTTTAGAATATAAAAAATGCCAAATGGCATTTTGTAGTTATTAATAAACACAATGTATAAAAACAATTTATTAATACTAACGTTTTGAAAATTGTGGGGCACGACGAGCACCATAAAGACCATATTTTTTACGCTCTTTAACACGTGCATCCCTTGTAAGTAATCCTTTTGATCTCAACTCAGTTTTGTAATCTTTACTTGCTTCAAGTAAAGCTCTTGCAATACCTAATCTTGCAGCACCAGCTTGACCTGTAAATCCGCCACCTTTAACTTTAACAGTAATTGTAAAGTCTTCTTTAGTTCCTGTTGCTACTAGTGGTTGTTCCATATCTTGAACCAATGTTGCATATGGAAAAAAATCAAGAGCTGGTTTTCCGTTAACAATTATACCGGCATTACCTGGTGTTAATATAACTTGAGCTACTGAAGATTTTCTTCTTCCTGTACCTCTATAAGTAACTGTAGATTTTTTTATAGCTGCCATTAATTGTTAACTCCTTTCTTAGTGTTTATGATTAGAACCTCAGGTTGTTGAGCTTCATGAGGATGTTCTGATCCAGCATAAACATGCAATGCACGATATTGATTAGACCCTTGAACTGTTTTAGGTAACATAAGTCTTACTGCTCTTTCCACAATTCTTTCTGGGAATAGTTTTCTTTGAGTTTGAACATTTCTTACTTTTAATCCACCTGGGTGAAATGAGTGAGAGTAATAATTCTTATCTTTTTCTTTATTTCCAGACAAAATAACTTTTTCTGCATTAATAACTATAACATGATCTCCATTATTAATATGTGGTGTAAAACTAGGTTTATGTTTACCTCTTAAAATTTTAGCAATTTCAGTAGATAAACGTCCTAAAGTTTGTTCACTTGCATCTACTACATATCATTTTTTTGCGATATCTGCTGTTTTAATAAGTGTAGTTTGTTTCATGCGCTTTTTCTCCTTCGCTTCCGGGGCTTGTGAGTAAGCAATTTAATTATATATATTTAATGTAAATTTGTAAATACAATATACTTTTTTTTATTGTAACTTTAATTTAAAGTTTAATTATATTGGTATTTTAATTCAAATTACAATATTCTTACCTAAATATATTTTAATTTTTTAAGTATAACTTTTCTTTTTAATTTCTCATTAATAACCAATATCATAAGCTATTTTAAAAAAAGTATTATAAATCTATATTTTTATAAAAAAAACCTTTATTGTAGTTTATATAAGATTATAATCTTATTAACTAATAAAGGTTTACTTATTAAAAGTTTATTCTCTTCACAAATAAACTAATGTATCTGCTGTTTTACCACAAGCACATACTCCACAATTTTCTTTTGATTCTTTTAATTTAATTTTTGCAAAACCATTTAACATATCTCCTGTTTGAAGAGATTCTGTTAATTTTTCACCTTTTTGTAAAGAAGCTATAACAGTTTTACCTTCTTCTAAATATTTTGTAATTAAATCAAAATTACCATCGGTAACTTCAACTGTATTATTTAAATTAAATCCCATAAGTACCTCCTTTCTTAGATATAATAAAAGAAAAAAAAGAAGAAAAATAGTAGGTACTTTAAAGTAACCTAAGGGGAGCAAAAATGAACTCATGTCCAGTTGAGTATAGTCTACAAATTTTGAAAAATAAATGAACTATTTTAATAATTAGGGAATTACTTAAAACTGAGTTAAGATTTAATGAATTAAAAAAGAAATTAAATACAATATCAACTAAAGTTTTGACTGAGAACCTAAGGTTTTTAGAGTTTAAAAATATTATATTAAGAAATGAAATTATTGGTAAAGTTACAAATGTATATTATTCTTTATCAGATATTGGTTTTTCTTTAAAACCAGTTTTAGATGCTTTAGCAAATTGAGGAATAGAACAAATGAAAAAAAATAAAAAAGTCACAATGAATTGTGACAAATTTCAATAATGGTCGGAACAAGTGGACTTGAACCACCGACCTCACCCTTATCAGGGGTGCGCTCTAACCAGCTGAGCTATGCTCCGATATTTCAAAATGAAAACAATAAGATTATAATCAAAAAAAACAAAAGTAGCAAGAAAAAATAATAAAAAAAATAAAAAAAACGCACTTTTGTGCGTTTAAGTTACTGAATAAATGCATAGGCTATAAAGTAAGCAATGAATATGAAATCTAATAATCATACAAGTATTGGTACTTTTTTAACTTGTTTTGTAGATATACAACCTACTGTATAAGCGATCATACCTACTGCTATACCATTTGCAATTGAGTAAGTTGTAATCATGAAAATTATTGAAAAGAATGCACCTAAGCCTATTTCAGGTTTCTTCCACTCTATATCAGTAATTGATTTAATCATAATAGTTCCTATGAAGACAGTTGCTGCCCCACTCACAGAGTTTGGTATCATTTTAAACAATGGGAATAATGCTAAACTTAATAAGAAAAATAATGATGTTATTAAAGTTGAAAAACCAGTTCGTGCACCTTGTGAAATTCCTACACAACTTTCAACATATGCTGACATGTGACTTACACCCATAACTGATCCAATAACTGTTGAACTAGCATCAATAATTAATGATTTATTTGATAATTCGTCATTTCTTTCAGTGATTTTATTAGTTTCAATATTAATTGTTTTTAATGTACCAGTAGCATCAAAAAAGTTTAATATAATAAATATGAAAATTGATACATACATAACTGGTTTGTTTCATATATTGACATTTGTAAATTCAGAGTAAGCATTTTTTATGTTACTTCCAAATCCACTAAAATCATCATAACTTCACCCATTTCAAACTGAATTATTAAATGATGCAGATATAGAAGAACTATCATTAACAGTATTTGCAAGTATCACTGCAATAATAAAACCTATTAACATCATTAATGCAACAGGTGCTATAAATTTTTTATAAAATAATATTATTGAACCAAATAAAACTACCATTCCAATTATTATTCCTGGGTAATACAATTTAAAATTTGATAATTGTGCAGATGGTATTCCACCTGTAGTCTCAAATCAACCTATATTAGTAAGACCTACATAAGCTATAAAAAAACCTATTCCTACTCCAAATGCCAAATGCATTGAATGTGGTATGCATTGTATTAAAAGAGTTCTTAACTTAGTAATAGAAAGAATTGTAAAAAATATAGATGATATTAAAGTTGCGATTAAAGCACCTTCATAACCTATACCATTATGTGCAATGTTGAAAGTAAACATTGCATTTAACCCCATACTTGGAGCAACACCAATTGGTAAATTTGCAAATAGACCCATAATAAATGTACATATGAATGCAGAAATTGCTGTTGCAACAAATATTCCACCTTCATTCATTGTGACTGAAGAATCCTTTATACTTGGTGCTTGTTTTAAAATACTTGGTTCAACTGATAATATATATACCATTGCTAAAAAAGTACTAATACCACCAATTATTTCTTTTTTAAATGTGGCTTTAAAATAATCAAACTTGAAATATCTTGGTATAAATCTTCTTTTAGAAGATTCATTTATTTCTGCTTTTGTTCTTTCAATTTTAAAGTCATCATTTTTTTTTATTTTATCCATTTAACCTCCGAAAATAAAAAAGACTTATAATTTTAAGTCATATTTTGTAATTAATAGAAGTTTTAATTTAGAGTGCTTATAGTGTTGAATTGGTCCAACGTAGAGACACTTACCCATTATGTAAGCTTATAAAAGCAACTACTAACTACTAAATTATTATATATAAAAGAAATAAATTAAACAATAAACTTATAATTTATAAATTATAATAAATGTAGATTGGAGGCAAAATGGAAAAAAATCAATTTAAAACTAAAGATAACTTGGCAATGCATTTATACAGTGCACTTAAAAGAAGATGAATATTATCATCATTCTTATTTATTTTAACAATCTTAATGGCCATAACTTTAGTTGCTAATATAGAAGCAATAAAATATATTACTTCTTTGTTAGTTGCAAAAAGTGTCGTTGATTCAACCGACGACCCTGATAAATTATTAGATATTTTAAGAAGACAAATGAGTGAAGAAGAATGGAGTTTCATTGGTCCATATATAAAAAACTGAATTGCAAACAATTTAGATAAAACAAAATTAATTAATGATATGATTCATACATTCTTTTATGACTATGTTGAATTTGACGGTCAAGAAGTAGTGGCAAATATTTTTAACTTAAAATTATCTTTATTTGATTTAGCATTCTTTATGATTGGAGATATTCTTGTAGTAGTTGCAATCTCATATATGGCATTTGTAATCTCATCACACATAAGTGAATCATATGAAACTTATTTAAAGAGAGAACTAATGGGTAGATTAATTGACCAAGATATTCATTTTTTTAATGAAAATAAGGTTGGACAAATTGCAGGTGTTTTAGTTAAAGATGTTCATGTTATATCAAAAAACATTAAAGAAGGTCCTTTTATATATTCTTTATCAGTATCTTCAATAGTATTATGTGCAATTGAAATGTTTATAATCAATTGAAAACTTGCTTTATCTGTTTTTGGACTACTAGTTATTTGTGGTGTATTAGTTGTAATATTTGCTTTGAGCACTAATATTTTTACAAAAAGAATCGAAAAGTATTCAAAAGATATTGATAATAAAACTAGTGAAAAAATTTATAGTATACGTTTAATCAAATCAAGTGGTTCTTTTGATCTTGAAAAAAAACAATATGTTGAAGACACTAAGAAAGTAGATAAAAAAAATAAGAAAAAAAGCTATTTATCTGAAATTCCATCAACTATTATACTTGGGGGAATTGGTTCATTTGCAATGGCATCAGTAATATTTGGGGTTTTCTTATTTTATTCTAATTCTCAAACATTAATTAGTATAATATCAGCTTTTACAACAGGAGTTGTTGTTATGACACTTCCGTTGTTGCAATTAAGACAAGTAATATATGATGTGCCAGCATGTAAAATTTCAGCAGATAATGTTAGTTTCATATTGAATAAAGAAATTTTAATAAACAAACATGAAAAGCTATTATTTCAAGAAGAATTTAAAAATGCTGAATTTAAAAATGTTGTATTTTCATATCCCGATTCTGAAAAAATAATTTTCAATAATGTTAATTTAAAGTTTGAAAAAGGTAAAAGATATGCATTTGTTGGACCAACTGGTAGTGGTAAATCCACAGTCGCGAAGTTGTTATTAAGATTTTATGACCCAAAAGCTGGTGAAATAAAAGTAAATGGTAAGCATGATTTAAAAAATCTTAACTTAAAATCTTGGTTAAATAAAATTGGATATGTTGATCAAGAACCACAAATTTTAAGTGGTACTATTTATGATAATGTTAGATATGGTCTTGAAAACGTTAGTGAAGAAAGTATTGTAGAAGCTTGCAAAAAGGCTAAGTTACATAATCTTATTGAATCATGAGAAGATGGCTATGATACTGTTCTTTTTGAAAGAGGTAGTCAATTATCTGGTGGTCAAAAACAAAGGCTTGTAATTGCAAGATTGTTGCTTAAAAACCCTGAAATATTAATTCTCGATGAAGCTACAAGTGCGCTTGACAATATAGTTGAAAGCGAGATTCAAAAAGAACTTGAAAAATTAATGATTAATAGAACAACAGTTTCAATCGCTCATAGATTAAGCACGATAAAAAACTTTGACGTTATATATGTTATACAACCTGATGTAGGTATAGTCCAAACTGGAACTTATGATGAATTACTTAAAGTAGACGGGTTGTTCAAATCTCTATATAATGCAAGTTTAAATAGTAAGTAAATAAAAAAGTAACAAATTATTTGTTACTTTTTTATTTATTAAAAATGTATAAAGGTTTTTTAATTGAAATATGAAAGATTTGACTACATAATAAATTTTTTTATTTATTTTGATGATAACTTGTTTTAATTTATTTTCAATTTTATAGATATAAAAAAAGTAAAATTTTAATTTATATAGTTTTATGCTTCTTTTAATTAATATTTTTATAAATACAGTTAAATTTAATAATATAAATATTATTGGTGAAACAACATACAAAGCATTTAATAAGTTACTATAAATCTCTTTAGTGTAAGCAAGTTTAATTAAAATGGAGTTTCTATTTATTAATATTTTCATTGATAAAAATATATTTATAAAAGTTGAAACAATTATCAATAACGAGTTAATTAAAAAATAAACTCCAAATGTGTAGAGTAACTCTTCATTGTAAGAAAATAAAAAAATAAGGTCTATTATTGCAGACAACAAAATTAAAAAAAGGAGCTTTTTTTTATGTTCATATACAGTTTTATATCAATTTAATTTAAACTTTTTTTTCAACATAATAGTATATTTTAAATTATTTTTTTAAAATATGTTATTTAATATTTATAAAAAAAATATTTTACTAATTTATAAAAAAATATAAAAAAAAAGCACTAAAAGTGCAAAATTTCATCTATGGTGGTTTCGGACGGAATTGAACCGCCGACACGTTGAGCTTCAGTCAACTGCTCTACCAACTGAGCTACGAAACCAAATGGCGACCCCAACGGGACTCGAACCCGTGATCTCCTCCGTGACAGGGAGGCGCGATAACCAACTTCGCTATGGGGCCAAATGGTTGCGGGGGCAGGACTTGAACCTACGGCCTTCGGGTTATGAGCCCGACGAGCTACCAACTGCTCCACCCCGCGATATGAAATAATGGCGGAAGATGAGGGATTCGAACCCCCGCTCGGGTTTCCCCGACTCTCGGTTTTCAAGACCGACCCCTTCAGCCAGACTTGGGTAATCTTCCATTAATATAATTTCAAAAGCGACCTATAGCATATTATCTAGAGTCATTATATGGTGGACCTTATTGGACTCGAACCAATGACCATCCGGTTATGAGCCGGATGCTCTAACCAACTGAGCTAAAGGTCCAAAAAAAATATATATGGTAGCGGGGAAGAGACTTGAACTCTTGACCTCCCGGGTATGAGCCGAGCGCTCTAACCAGCTGAGCTACCCCGCCATATATGGTGGACCCGAACGGGATCGAACCGTCGACCCCCTGCGTGCAAGGCAGGTGCTCTCCCAGCTGAGCTACGGGCCCATATAAAACAAATAATATAATGGTCGGGAAGACAGGATTCGAACCTGCGACCCTTCGGTCCCAAACCGAATGCTCTACCAAGCTGAGCCACTTCCCGATTAATATGAATATTATAATATATTATAATATTCAGTTTCTATAATGGCGCGCCTTAAGGGACTCGAACCCCTAACCTTTTGATCCGTAGTCAAACGATCTATCCAATTGATCTAAAGGCGCATATAAAGCAAACCAAATTAATTATAATATACTTTTTCTTTTTTTCACCAATTAAATTAAAATTGACAATTATTATTATAACAAGTTTTTTTGTTTTTTCAAAGAAATTTATATTTTTTTAATTCTAATTATTTTTAAAAAAAAGAACATTTATGAATGTTCTTAGTTTCAAATATGGAGGTACCAGTCGGAGTCGAACCGACGATCAGGGAGTTGCAGTCCCATGCCTTAGCCTCTTGGCTATGGTACCATTACAAAAATGATTATACAAAATTATAATCATTTATTAAACATAAATTAAAATTAATTAATGTTTTGTAGAAATTATTTGGTTAAATTTATCAACTAAATAATTATCTCAGTTTTTATCAAATCCAAATGGTTGATCTTCTGGATTACTTGAGGGATTATATCATTTATCTCAAGGGGCTCCATAATCTCCATCAGGGTTAGAAATTTCTTCATTCAAATCTTTTATAATTGAAGTTGCAGTTGCTTCTTCGACTTGAAGTCTTTGAATCTCATAATCATACATATAATTAATAAATTTATATGTTAACTCTAAATTTCTATTTGTATTGCTTAAAACTAGGCTATCGCTTCAAACATTTGTCCCTTCAGTAAATGCCGTACCATCTTCATTATGCTCCAAGTGAGGTGTTGACTTTAGAGTAGTATATACTCAATCATTTTTTTCTTCTGTAGATTCTTCTTCAGAACCCGCTTCTTCTTCACTTAAGCTTTCATCATTTTCATCATCTTCTGAAGTATAATCTGGAGCAGTTGCTCATAATAGATCACCATTATATAGAACAGCAATATCATACTCTTTAGCATGTACTCTATCCATTATTTGGTCTCCATATAAACCAACGTTGTTATGTGCTAAAAGTTTTTCAACTTCAATAGCAGCTGTGTCAATTCTTTCTTGTTTTTCTGATGAAGTTAATCCTTTAAGATTACCTTCTGCGTCTTTAAACTTACCATTTAAATCAACAGTTCCATAAAGTTTTTCAAAAGCATACATAAATACATTTTTTGGATCTTCATTAAGTTTTAAGTCAAATCCCCTATCTGCAGCCTCTCATAAAATATTTCAAGATAATTTAGAATTATCTATATTTCACTTAAAGCGATTATCAGATTTATTTTTATTAAATAATCCTTTTTCATCTAAAAATTTAATAAGATTTTCATTTGGAACTTCTTCATCTGAACCAATGTTAAATGCCATACTTACATCACCTCAGAATCAGTTTATTGAATAGTCTAAAATACTTTCATTATCATCACCAATTTTTGTTTTATCAAGAATATTTACTAATGTTGGGTCCATGTCATATGACTTTTTACCTTTATCATCAGTATAATCTTTATTCTCTATTGATTCATATTGACAAACACCTTTATCAACAGGTTTATAGCCTTTAAATGTGCCATCTTCATCATCATAAATTGGCTTAGTTAAGTCCGGTTTATTTATTTTTTTAATACAATTATAATTAAGTTTTTGTAACTTGTCTTCTTCTGCAAGTTTTTTTATCATATACTCACTTGGTACCATTACATCATAATTAAAAGTATAAGTTTTGTTATATAAACTTTCATTAGAATCAAATTGTTGATAATTTAGTTTTACTCCTTCTTGTTTTTCAAAATTCTCAATAACATTTGGAGCTATATAACTTCCTCAGTTACCAATTATTAAATCATAAACATTATTTAGAGCATAAGCTGTTGTTAACAATGAAAAAGCAGCCAAAACACTAGTTGACATAACGATTTTTTTTCAGTTACGTTTTATTCAAACATTGTTTTTACTTACAACAGTTTCAGTATTTACAACAGGAAATAACTTGTCTTTTTTCTTTGAAATTCTAAATAATAAATTATCTAATTTCATTTGTGAACTTGTAATTAGTTTTTCGTATTTAGAAATTTTTGATTCATTAACAATTGTTCCATTTACATTAGAAAATGGAACAACTCTTTTTACTTTTCTTTTTCATACTTGTAATTCGTCATACTTTTTAAGCATTTTTTCTTCTTGTTGTGATTTAAGTTGGTTTAATTTATCAATTGTTTGTTTTAACTTGTACTTATTTTTTCCTTCTTTAAGAATATTAACTTCCTCTGATATTGATAATATTTTTGTATTGTATCAATTAATTGTTTTATCATTTGGGTTTTTCTCATTAGAAAGGTCTTCTTTAAGAATTTTTATATCGTTTTCTAATTCTTTTATTTTATTTTCAGTTTCAAGTTTTCTTTGATTAATCAATTCAACCTTTTCTTGATATTTAGAAATCTTTTTGTCTAGACTTAATAATATAACATCAAGGTTTGGTATTTTTTTTGACTCATTTTTAGTTTTTAATACAGTTTTTTTATTTTCTAATTTTGATAGTATTGCTAAAGTTCTAGAGTCATCATTAATCTTTTCTACTAATAATTCTTTTTTTCATTCTAGTCTACTAATCTTTGCATTTAAAGTTTTATTACTTAAAGTTTTGTATTGTAATTGTAAAAACTTATATTTAATTCATAAAAATGGATTTAGACTAGTACAAATTTCTGAGTTTGTTTCAACGCATTTTTCATAATACTTAATTTGTTTTTTTATATTACTTAGTTCTTTTAATTTATAAGTTCCATTTTTTAACTTTAGTTTGTTTTCTTTTATTGATTGTGAAGTTATTTGAACTGCATTCCAAATTAAAACAATTAAAACAATTGTTATTACCAAAATTGTTCCAAAAGCATTTATATATGGTGTTATTTTTTTTGCAGTATAAATAAATGTTGAAACATTTGTTTGATCTCCACCAGTAAAATATGAAATTATAAAGTCATCAAAACTCATAGCAAAACAAATTGCTGTTGCTGTAATAATTGATGGTAATAATATTGGTAGAATAACTTTAAAAAATGTTTGTCTTTGGTTTCCACCCAAGTCATTTGATGCATCAATAACATTTTTATCAATTCTATTCATAAATGGTAATACTGTAACAATTACATAAGGGACATTGAAAGAAATGTGAGCAGCAATTAAAGTTACTATTCCAAACTTTATGCCCGCTAATACAAATATAATCATTAAACTGACTGCTGTAATAACATCTGCATTTACTAATGGTATATTTGCAACCCTTACTCATCTATTAGCCACTTTTCGTTTAATTCTGCTTAAACCATAACATGCCATAACACCAATTATAATTGAAATAACTGTTGATATCATAGCAACAAATAATGAAACTGTTAATGATTTAATAAATGGAGAATATTCAATTAAATATTTGTATCATCTAAAACTAAATCCAGTAAAATCATCTACATTTTTACCGCTATTAAATGATAAAAATATCATTGTTGCAATTGGAACATAAATGAATAACATCATTATTAAGAAATAACAGGATTTGATGAATTTTTTCATTTTTTTGACCCCCTTACTTCGAATTTATTAGATATTAATTTAACAACTCCCATTATTATTAATAATAAGAATGCTAAGAATACTGCAACTGCAGCTCCATATCCAAAATCAGTACCTCTAAAGAAATAATTTTCTATAATATTTGTTATTAGGTTTATTTTTCCATCTCCCATGTATCTAACCACAAGAAGTGAAGTTGCAGCTTGAACAATTACTAATGTGAAACCAGCAAATACTCCTGGTAGTGAGGCGCGGAATGTTGTGTGAAAAAACGCTTTTGTTTTACTTGCTTTTAAATCTAAAGCAGCATAATAATAAATACTATCTTGGTTTTGTAATGCATTATAAATTGGAGCAATTGCAAAAGGTAAAAACATATATATCATACCTATAACGATTGCAATTGGTGTACCAATTATTGATCCAGAAAGTATCATAAAAATACTTCTTAAACCAAGAATTTTTAATATCATAGATATTCAAATTGGCAGAGTAACTAATACTCACATATTTTTAGCCAATAATTTATTTTTTAATTGTGACATTATTAAAGCAATTGGGTATGCAAATATAACAGTAATAACACTTGCTACAAAAGCATATAAAAGTGATAAACCTAAGACTAACATTATAGAACCAGTTGTAAATAATTTTAAAAAGTTTTTTAAATTTACTGAAAACTTAACACTATCACCAGTTGGATCTACAATTGCAAATATTATAATTCCAATAAGTGGAAGAATAACTAATATACTCATAACTATCATAAAAGGCAATAATACTGGTCAAACCTTTTTTTTCATTGACTTAAATATTCGAAAGTTACCAATTTTTTCTTTTAGTTTTACTTTATGAGTATCAGGAATTTCGCTATCATATACAGCTTCAATGTTATCAATTTCATTTAACTCAGTTTGTAATTCATGATTTTCATTATTTATATTTGTATCAGTAAGTGGATTATTATTCATCTACTTCCTTTCACATAACATGCAAGTCATCAGAAGCTCACTTAACTGATACTGGTTTGTCAAAATCATGAAACTGAGTTGTGTGTGATTTATAAATTCTGTTTAAACATTTGATTGTAATTTCATAATGTACACCCTTGAAAATAATATTTTCAACAATTCCATCGAAATATCCTTTACCTGGTTCATCAATTAAAACATCTTCAGGTCTTATGACAATATCGATATTGCTTTGGTTTTCACCAAAACCTTTATCTGTACAATCAAACTCTTTACCATCAAATTTAACTTTCATATCTCTAATAAATTCGCCATTTTCAATAATATTTGATGAGCCAATAAATTTTGCAACTCATCTATTTTCTGGTTCATTATAAATTGCTTCTGGTGTACCAATTTGTTGAATTGCACCATCGTTAATAACGACAATTCTATCACTTAATGTTAGTGCTTCTTCTTGATCGTGGGTAACTAATATAAATGTAATACCAACTTCTTCTTGTAAGTCTTTTAACTCATCTTGCATTCTTTTTCTTAAATGAACATCTAATGCAGACATAGGTTCGTCTAATAATAGAATTCTTGGTTTTAAAATTAAAGCTCTAGCGATAGCTACTCTTTGTTTTTGACCACCACTAAGTTCATGAACTCTTTTATTTTCTAACCCTTCAAGAGATAATTTTTTAATATAGTGTGAGACTTCTTTAGCAACTAAATCTTCTTTAGTTTTTTTGATTCTTAGACCATAAGCTATGTTGTCATAAACATCATAATGAGGGAATAAAGCATAATTTTGAAAAATTGTGTTTATTTGTCTTTTATTACTTGGAATTGGTGTTAAATCTTTTCCTTCAAAAAGAATTTGACCAGATTCTTGTTTTTCTCTTCCACCAATAATATTTAAAGTTGTAGATTTTCCACAACCAGATGGTCCCAATAATGTAATAAATTCTCCTTCTTTGACGTTAAAACTCACACCTTTTAAAACAACTTTACCATCGTAACTTTTTGTAAGATCACGAATTTCTAAAATATTTTTATTGTTTTTCATAGTGAATTCTCCTCTAAATATTAAATTGTTATCGCGTAATTTTATTTCATTACGCCATTAGGGAGAGAGTTTCTGTTTCAAGTACTATTTCATATCATTCAACACGAGTAATAACTACATCAAATCATTCTGCTATAAGATATTGCTTGATATTTATAACTTCTTTTAATTTCATAGTTACCTCCATTGAACTTATTTTTTACTTGATTAATAATATACTAAAAATAAAAAATATACAACAAATAAGTCTTAAAGGTTAAAATTTATTTATTGTATATAATCTTTTAAAAACTCATAAATACCATCTTCAGTATTTTTAAGAGTAATGTGTGTAGCATGTTTTTTAACCTCTTCATGGGCATTTCCCATAGCTACACCATATCCAACTAGTTTTAATAATTCCTTATCATTGTCGCCATCACCAAAGAAAGCTACTTCATTTAAATTAATATTTTCAAGCTCTAATATTTTGTTTAAAGCATAAGATTTATTTATTCCTTTTGGACAAACTTCAATTCTTTTAGAACTATCACTATAACTTCAATCATAATATCTAAAACCTGAGCTATTTAAATAATCTTTAAACTTTTTAATGTTTTTCCCTTTGCCATTGCATATTAATTTATATGATAATGTTTTTATATCATTTTTATAAACAATACTTTTGCGACCTGATAACTTACTCAAGGCAAAAGTGAATAAATTTCTTTTTAAAACCGTTGAAGTATTATCCTTTTTATCATAACTTCAACAATTAACATTTAATTCTTTTGCTTTTTTATAAATATTATCAAACTCTTCAACAGTAAAAGTAACTTCAAATATAGTATTTATATTATTATTTTCAAATTTATAGAGACCTCCACCATTTAAACAAACTACATAATCACCATTTAAATGACTTTTAATAGATTCTGCTATATTTTTGGTACGTAAAATATGTCTACCAGTTGCTAAACACACTTTAATATTTGAATTTCTTGCTTTATCTAGGATATCAAGAGTTTTTTTAGAGACAACATGCCCTTTACCTAAAACTGTTCCATCAATATCCATAGCTATAAGTTTAATCTTACTCATACTTTATTTAATAAAATCTGTCAATACATCCTTAGACATAAAACCAGTATTTTGTTTACTTAAATTCCCTTCTTTAAAAGATATAACAGTTGGTATTGATCTTACTCCATATTTGTTAGCTAATTCTGATGCTTCATCAACATTAACTTTAACAAATTGTGTAGAATCAACTTCATCTGATACTTGTTTAAAAATTGGTGCAAGCATTTTACAAGGACCACATCAGTCTGCATAAAAATCTACAACCACTGAGTTATTTTTGCTTAATATTTCATCTAATTCTTCAATTGTTTTTACATGTATTATTTCCATAATTAAATCTCCTTTAAAATTTTGTTTTTAATAAAGAAAGAAACACCATCATCGTTATTACTTTTTGTAACATACACAGCAATGTCTTTTAACTCCTGAATAGAGTTTTCAAGTGCTATAGGGTAATCAACTGCTTTTAATAGTGGTATGTCATTATAACCATCACCAAATGCAAATGTAGTTGTTTCTTCTTTATCAAGTTTTAAATAGGTTAAAACTTCCTTTACAATAGAGCCTTTATTAATTCCTTTTGTTGAGAGTTCATAAACTCTATTTGTATATTTTATTATATCAATTTGTTCTCTTAAAAAGTCAAAATCTTGTAAGAATTTTTCTTTATTTTGTAAAGAAAATTCTTCATTCAAGACAAATGTCATATGAGATACGGGTTTTTCGATTTGCTCAAAATTATCTATAATAACATAATTAACTTTCATTACATTTGCTCAATAATTAGAGTTTTCACCATATCCATAAACATAGCAAGTATCACCAGCAAAGTAATGAACCTTGTATTCGCCTACTTTACCAAATGTTTTTTCAAAAATTTGCCTCAAAATATCTTTGCTAATAAATTTATTTATAATAAATTTATCACTTTTAAAGTCATAAACTTGGCTGCCGTTATTTGCAACTGCTATACCTTTATACTTATCAATATTTAATAATTTAGCCTGTTGTCATATAGCGTCCTTTGTAATTCTTGCAGTTACTGGTATAAATCAAATATTCTTATCATACAATTCTTTTACTGTTTGAATTAAACTATCACTAAATTGATGATTATCTAAAAGAGCAGTTCCATCTAAATCAGAAAATATAACTAAATTCTTTTTAAACTTAAACTCCATATAAAACCCTCCCTATAATCATATTTTTAAATTATTTATTTTTTACTTTTGATTTATTATTTTTATCTTTAGTAATTTTACCTTTATTTTTTTCAGTTAGAGTCTTTTTTTTAAATTTAAATATGTTAAGAATACCTAAATTATCTTGATTTGGTAATAATAAGTTTGCAATTATACCTACAATTGTAGCTAAGAACATACCTGTTATATTAAATGATTCTCCTATTTTAATGACACTATCTGTTAAAGCCATACCTACTCCAATTGATAATATTAATGAAATAACTAAAATATTTTTAGCATTTTTAAAGTCTACTTTTGAATCAATTAAAATTTTAATACCATTGGAACTAATCATGCCAAATAGAACAATGCTTATTGCACCCATTACAGGTAATGGAATCATCATTATTAATTGATTGATTGGAGCAATAAAACTCATTATTATTGCAAATATTGCTGCAAGTCCTGTAACTCAAACGCTAGCAACTTTTGTTATTGAAACAACACTTGTATTTTCAGAATATGTTGCATTTGCGGGTCCACCAATTAAACCTGCTAGTGACATTGCAACTCCATCTGCCATTAATGTTCTACTTATACCTGGGTCTTTAATAAAGTCTTTATTTGTCATTGTTCCAATATTTATATGATCTCCTAAATGTTCAGTCATAGTAACAATTGCTATTGGAACAATCGCAACCAATGCTGGTCCAATATTAGATGGTTGAACATCTCAAATAGCTTTAAAACTAGGGTATCAAGCTCATTTGCTTGTATTAGTTATTAGTTCAGTTTCTAATAATGAATATCCTAGAGGTTTAAATGAAAAGTGTAATATAATCGCTACAATATAACCAACAATTAAAGCTATCAAGATTGGTATTACTTTTAAAAAAGATTTTGCTTTTAACATACAAATAGCGGCAACTATAAAAGTAATAAATGCAATAACTAATGCTAATCATTGAGGATAATATAAACTTTTTCCTACAAAATCACTAGAATTATAAATGATGCCTGCATTTGATAAAGCACTTTTAATTGGACTTAAACCGATCACAACAACTATTGGTCCAATAACAATTGGTGAAAATGCTTTTTTTATTCATTTAACACCTGTCCAATAAATAATAAAACCAAAAAGTATGTATACAACTCCTACCATAAAAACTCCAATAAAAATAGCATTTCCTCATCCATATTCTGCATAACCAATACCAAGAATGCTCATATATGCAAAACTACTACCTAAATAAATAGGTACTTTTGCTGCTGTTAATGCTATATAAATTAAAGTTCCAAATCCACTACAAAACAATGCCATTGAAACATTTATTATGTCCTCACCTGTCTTTGAATAACTATTAATAATTAAAGGTACTAATACTGTAGCTCCAAACATAGCAAAAACATGTTGAAATGAAAGTAATATTCATTGAGTTATATTTTTTGGTCTTTGTCTTGGTTGTAAAATTATATTATTATTCTCCATATAAACTCCTTACTTATTTTTTTATCTAAATGATATTAACATAATTATTTTATAATATAAATAAAATAAAAAAATGCATCACTAAGATGCATAAATTTCATATATGGTCCGGGATAAGGGACTTGAACCCCCACGTGTTACCACGCCAGATCCTAAGTCTGGTGCGTCTGCCAATTCCGCCAATCCCGGGTGGATGGTGTCTCGTATAAGATTCGAACTTATGACCCACTGGTTAAAAGCCAGTTGCTCTACCGGCTGAGCTAACGAGACATTAAAATCAACAAAATAATAATAACATTTTTTTAATGTTTTGTAATTATATTTTTAATAATAATTTTCTTTATTTTTATGAATATATATTGACCCAATTGTTATAAATAATATACCTAAAATTGCCATTGGTATTCCAAATAAATAAGAAATTGTAACAAATGAAAAAAGTGTAAACACCCCATAAGTAATTGAAAGTATTGAACATACAAACTTTGAATTATCTGCTTTTTTTAAAAGAAAAATTAAAATTGAAATAAGTAAAAATATTGATAATATGCAATATAAAAAAACTCAAACATAAGCACTAAGACTTAAAGTGTTTTCTGTTTTATGACTTATGACTTTTACTAATGACATTGCTAATATGTTTATAACAAATGCTAGAGTTAATCCTATGTATAGTGGTATTTGGAAACTTCTTTTCATTTTAACCTCTTTATAATAATACTAAAAAATTATAAAAAAAAACAACCAATAATAGTTGATTTAATATCATATCTGGTGCTGATGATAGGACTTGAACCTACAACCTACTGATTACAAGTCAGTTGCTCTGCCAATTGAGCCACATCAGCGTAGATGGTGGAGTGTAACGGACTTGAACCGCTGACCGTCTGCTTGTAAGGCAGATGCTCTCCCAACTGAGCTAACACTCCTTTAAAAAAATATGGTAGCCTGTACGGGGATCGAACCCGTGTATGCACGGATGAAAACCGTGTGTGTTCACCGCTTCACCAACAGGCCATAAAAAATGGCGGCTTTTGCAGGACTCGAACCTGCGACCAACCGGTTAACAGCCGGTTGCTCTACCAACTGAGCTAAAAAGCCATAATAATTGCTACCTATACATAATAGCATATTAGAATAAAAAAAATCAAGTTTTTTTTAATATTTTATTAATATTTTCATATTAGATTTTCCAAATAAAAAATAAAGAGAGTTGTATTTATAAAAATTATTTATAAAAACTTTTTAGAATTATTTTTAGAATTATAAATTTTCATCAGTCATATTTGTTTCTTCATATTTACCACAAAGTATTAAAACACCACCAACTATACCACTAAAAATAATTGACAAAACACCTGCGGCTGTTTTACCTTTAGCAGTTCCTCTTAAAACTTTTGCTGATGCAATTATTGTTGGGATTTGAAAACAAACAATCACCATAATAAAGATAATAATACCAATTATAAGTACTTTTAAAACTGTATAAGCAAAAACATCGGCTCCTACATTATTACTATCAGGAGTGAAATTTAAACTTGCAGTTAATAAAACAACACTTAAAATTAAACCACTTACTATAGTAACCGCACTCAAAACTATTGAAGTTATGCATCCTGCTTTACATAAATTATTTGGTCTCATAATAACCTCTTTTCACTTACTATTTTATCAAAAAAAAGACTAATTAATCAATTAGTCCCGCATTATATAATTTTTGGAAATGTCCTTCTTTGTTTTTTAATTCTTCAAAAGTACCTCTCTGTACAATACCTTTACCATTTGCACCTAAAACAATAATTTCATCAGCATTTTTTATAGTGCTTAATCTATGAGCAATTGTAACCGTTGTTCTACCCTTCATTAATGAGTCAAGTTTCATTTGAATTTCTTTTTCAACAATGTTGTCTAATGCACTTGTAGCTTCATCAAGAATTAATAATTGAGGGTTTTTTAAAAACATTCTTGCAATTACTAATCTTTGTTTTTGCCCACCACTAAGCATAAAGCCACGTTCCCCAAGAATCGTTTCATATTTATCTGGTCATGACATAACAAGATCATGTAGTTCAGCTTTTTTACAAGCACTTATTATTTCTGCTTTAGAAGCGCCAAATGTACCATACATTACATTTTCAAATACATCTCCATAAAGTATTTGTGGGTCTTGTTCAACATAACCTACATTTTTTAAATAACTTGATAAATTAACATCTTTTAAGTTTAAATTTTCATTAATTATTATAGACCCTGATGTTGGGTCATAAAATCTTAACAGAAGTTTTGCAATTGTAGATTTACCACTACCTGTTTCTCCAACAAAAGCATAACTTTTAGATTCTTCAAACTTAAAACTAAATTTTGGTAATATTATTTTTGTAGGTTTCTCTGGATAGGCAAATTCAACATCATTAAATACAATGCTTCCTTTTATGTGGTCAACTATTTCACCATCAAAATAATGATGATTCATTATCGACTTAGCATTGATTGTGTCATTAACACGTTCAGAAGCAACTGATGCATAAACTAATCCAAATAAAGCATTCATAATTTGAAATAATGGACTTAACATCATTGCTTCTGCTAATTGAAATGAAGCAAATGTATATTTAAAAAAAGTTAAACCTTCTTGTGGAGTTGATCATAAACCATATAAAAGCATTGCACCAATTATTGAGAAAAACTTAAGTATAAAAACTCCTCCTCACATAGTTGTTAACATAAGTGCTTGGTTAAGACCAACTGCTTTAGATTTTTTATAATAATCTTTGTGGACTTCAATAAACCTTTTGGTTTCATAATTTTCTGTACCTGCAGATTTAATTAATCTAACTGTTGCCACTCTATCAGTGACATCTCCGTTTATAGAAGTTATTACCTCTCTTACACGTAAAACTTTTTTTCTTGTAGCAAAAAAACATAATGCCATCAAAACCATACATACAATAAATATTATTAATGTTAATAAACCAAGTTTTCAAGTGAATACGAACATTAAAATACTTGATGCTGTTATTTCAAATATAGATAATCCAATTTGTAATGGAACTTGAACGGCTTGATCCCCGACCGTTTGTGTATCTGACACAACCTTTGTTAAGATTTCTCCAATTTTTTTATCTGAATAATATGATATATCTTGTCTTACTAAATTTTCTAAACATCTATTTCTAAGACTTATTTCTATTTTTCTACCCATTATATATGATACATAATCATAATAAAATGAAGTTATACAGTATAATACAACATCTGCAATGGAGATATACACAAGATTAATTCAACTCATACCTCAACTTGATAATATACCAGTTCCACCATCATCTTCAAATGGTATGTTTTGTTTTTCTGACAATTCCTTAGTGATTGCTTTTGTCATTTGATATGTTAATATTGGTAATAACAATGAGCACGAAACAATAATAAAACAAAAAATTAGCATTATTAATGTCAATTTTCATTCTTGTTTATAATACCTAAATAATATTTTTATGAACGGTCCCTTTGAACCGTTTTTCCTACTTATATCCATTTTTTAACCTCTTTTCTTGATTAACCAATAACTACATCTTCTTCAACATATGTAAAATTTTGTTTATTTTTAGGTTTTACAAAAGCTAATAATGTATTTGATATACCTAATTGACCTATAAACATTGTAATTATTAATAAAACTTTTGAAATTCAACCCATATTTTGAGCTTGATCATTTGAAAATGGTTGGAAACCAACCGTACCAAATGCACTTGACACATAAATCAATACTTTTATTAAAAGTTCATTTTGTGATTCTTGATCATTACTAGTTGATAATGCTTTGTTACTATCTAAATAAACTGCAATTACAACAAAAAATACAATAGCTATTGAAATAATTACTACAGCAAATGCACGCTTAACTACCTCATCTGGTATTTTTCTTTTAAATGCTTCGACTGTTTTTTTATTTCTTACAATTGATCATACCGCTAATAATGTAATTGCAAATGTAGTAGTTCTTATACCTCCTGCTGTTGAAGAGGGTGCTGAACCTATGAACATTCACAGTGACATTATAACTTTACTTCCTGCTGTAAAATTATTAATATCTACAGTTGCAAATCCTGCATTTCTACAAGAAGAAACATTAAACAATAAATCCATTATTCAAACATATGCAGGTTTTCACGAACCAGATGGGTCTGCTACTCATTCTTTTGTACTTACTATTTCACCATTAACAAGTTTTTCAGACACTTTGAAGTCTCCGTTTTTTAAAATTTGACTATCTTGAGTTGTTGCAAATTCAGTTATAAAAACCAGTATTGGACCAATTACAAATAAACATGAATATACAACAAAGTTTAATTTAGTGAAAAGTGAAAACTTTACAGTTGTACCTTCAGATCTTGCCTTAATTTTTCTTTTAATGTCATGGTAAGTAGGATATCCTAGTCCTCCAATTACTCATTGGCATAAAAATATAACTTGTAATAAGTACGCATGTGAATTACCTTGGTTATAAGGTAATAATGAGTTCCCACTTATTATATCAAATCCTGCATTGTTTGTGGCACTAACAGAGTGGAATATAGAACTTCACAAAGATTTACCAAAATCATGATAAGAATTAGTAACTCCTGTTTTATCGACTACCATTGATGTATCAACTTCATTAAAATAAAAAGCAAAGAATAAGAAAAAAGCCCCTATAATTTCTAATCATAGTAGAAAAATAAAAGCATCTTTTATCATCTCAACAGTACTCGAAAGAGCACTATTACCTCTTTCAGATTGTGCTATACTCTGATCATCAAGTGAAACTTTTTTACCTAACATAGCTAATAAAACAATTTTTAATGTTAGTATACCAATTCCACCAATTTGACACATTATTATTATTAATAGTTGTCCAATAAAAGAATAGCTAGTGTTAGTTTGAACCATTGTTATGCCAGTGTCTGATATTGCACTTGAAGCTGTAAATACTCCTACTAATAATTTTCAATAATTATTTTCATCAGTTATAACTCCTGGAATAGACAATAAAAATCCTCCTATCAAAATTGATAAGAGATATCATATTATAATTCTTCCTGTAATTCTTGAGAAAGGTCATCAATTTTTTAACTTTTTAAAAATCTTATCTTTTTTCATAATAGATTTTTTATCTTTAACAATATTTTTATCCATAAAGACCTCATATAATTATAATACATAAATTATACAACAAACTAGCAAAAGAGTTGTATAATTAATTAAGCATATGTGGAGGTTAATATGGCAAGGAAAAAAAGTTTTGCTATTTTAGGAGCGAATTATTTTGGTTTGTCTGTTGCACAAGCTTTAGAAGAAAAGAAACAAATAATCAAAATATTTGATTATAACGAAGAAAATTTAAACAAACATATAAACGAGTTCGACAGTGTAGAAGGTGTTATTTTAGATACAACAAATAAAGCTGCATTAGAGAAAAATGGAATTGTTCAATTTGATGGTGTAATAGTTTGTTTTGGTTCAAATATGGAATCAAGTATACTTACAGTTTTAAATCTTATTGATTTAGAGGTTGAAAACATTATAGTCAGGGCTAGAGATGAAAAACATAGACGTATATTAAAGGCTTTAGGGCTAGAAGGTGACATGGTTGTTATTCCTGATGTTATGAGTGCAAAAATGGTTGCAACTAAAACTTTGTTTGATATTGAAAGTGAAGTTCAAAGCACTGATGGAGAATTTGTATTTACAAATATTGATGTTAGAAACAAAGAAATAATTAATAAAAAAGTCTTTGATGTAGGTTTAAACCCCAACAAAGACTTTAACATAGTTCAAATAAAAAGAAATGGTAAAATTGTTATTCCAGATGAATATACTGCATTAAAAGAAAATGATACTATTGTAATTTTTGCAAGAAATAATGTAGTTAATGATCTTGTTATGAAAATTAGAGGAGATGAAGATTAATTTTTAATTAATCTTTTTTATTTCTTGGGTAATTAATTCCATACTTATTTTAGGATTAATATTACCTCCAGTTTTTTTCATAAGTACTCCCATTATTGTTTTTTCAACTCTTTCACGTCTTGTAGAATATGATTCCATAATTAAAGATTTATTTTCTTGTAAAATAGGTAATAATAAACTTTTTATTTCATTTTCATCAGATATTAATTTTCAATTATTTTCTTCAATAACTTCAATAGCTTTTTTATTAGACTCAAAAATTATTGGTATTATACTTTTTGCATGCTTTGATGATATAATGCCTTTATCCATAAGTTCACATATATCTTTTATATCAAGCGGGCTTATATAACTCTTCTCAATTGTAATATTGTTTTTATTAAGTAGAGCCTTAATATCTGTTATGATATAATTTAAAATTTTCTTAGGTTCAATTCCTAAATCAATACAATCTTCAAAAAACTTTGTTAGATAATAATCACTAAGTATGAAATTTGTTTCTTCTAACTTGAAATTGTATACACTTGTGTATCTTTCTCTTTTTTTATCAGCCAATTCAGGAGAGTTTTTTATAATTGATTCAATTCAATTATTATCTAATTTTATCGGAAATATATTTGGTTCACGAAAATACTTATAATCAATTGCATCATTTTTTTTACGCATTAAAACTGTTTCTTGTTTAGATTCATCAAAACGTCTTGTTTCTTGTTCAACAACTTGATTTGAAAGTATTAATTCAGATTGTCTTTTAATTTCATAATCAATTGCTTTTTTAATATTATTTAGAGAGTTAAGATTTTTTATTTCTACTTTATTTCCAAATCCATCAAAACCATATGGTCTAAGAGATATATTAATATCACACCTGAATGAACCTTCGTTCATTTTTACATCACTTACATTTAAAAATAATAATATTTCGCGAAGCTTTGATACGTAACTTATTGCTTCTTCAGAAGTTCTCAATACAGGTTTAGATACAATTTCTATTAACCCAACTCCACACCTATTATAATCTATAAATGTTTTACCATCTTTGTGTATTTGTTTTGCTGTATCTTCTTCAATGTGAATTCTTTCAATACCAATTTTTTTTACGGCTCCATTTAATTCAATTTCCAAATATCCTTCACGGCCTATTGGATGAAACTGTTGAGTTATTTGAAAACCTTTTGGTAAATCTGAATAGAAATAACTTTTTCTATCAAATCTTAAGATATTATCTATTTTCATTTTTAATGCATTACAAGCTAGTATTGCCAATTCTACACCTTTTTTATTAACTGATGGTAAAGCACCTGGATAACCCAAATCTATTTCATTAACTTGTGAATTCGGACTTTCTCCATAAGAGACTGGTGAGTTACTAAAAATTTTTGAATTAGTTTTTAACTCGACGTGATTTTCAATACCTATAATAACTTCAAAATTTGTCATATGTTTACCCCTTATTAAAAACTTTCTTTATTAATTTTTCTAGATACAATGACGTACTCAATAACAAGTCATCACTAAATGGTTTGGAATTTATATTTATACCTATGGGTAGGTTAGTTTTTTTATCTTTAATGAAAGGTATTGTTATTGAAGGCATTCCATTTAAGTTAGCAAGTATTAAAAGATCTTTCATAAAAGCAGTAGTGTCATCATATCTTTCTTCTATGTCAGTACCGTAAACTTCATTAATTAATGGAGCAGGTTCAAAAGATGGTGGCAGAATTAAAATATCATATTCTTCATAGAGTTTTTCAAGTTCTTGAACAACTAACCTTCTTACTTTTTTAGATTTTGCAAGTAACAATTCTTGATTTTCTTTTTTTAATTGATAGCTACCTAGTAAAAATCTTCTTTTTACAGTTTCTCCAAAAGCGTTGTTTCTTGTATTTTTTATTAATTGCTCATATGTTTCACCATCTTTTCTTATTCCAAAATTGATACCATCAAGATTTGAACTTGTTGAAACGGCTTCTGCAAAAGATATCATCATATACATAGCCGGAACTGCCTCAAGTAAGTCTTTTCTAAAGTCAACAAAGTCAACTTTATGATTATCTTTTGTTAATTCGTTAAATAATGTGTTATATTCCACTTTTAAACCATCATCCATTAAATCTCAAACATCTTTTAAAAATGCGACTTTTAAAGCTTTAGGTTCTTGATTAGTAATTTTTAAATAGTTTTTTTCATTATTAATTGAAGTAAAGTCTCTATTATCTTGTTTAAATGTAGCATTTGCTAAATATATTAAATCTTCAACATGATTGGTAAAGTAGCCGACATGATCTAAACTTGGTGCATAAGGTATAACTCCATATCTTGATATAGACCCATATGTAGGTTTATACCCAACTATTCCAACAAAACTTGCTGGTTTTCTTATTGAATCACCAGTGTCAGTTCCAATTGAGAATGGGACAATACCTTTACACACAGCATATGCACTACCACTTGAGCTTCCACCAACAATTCTTTCTTCATCAAATGGGTTTTTTATAATACCATTGTATGAAAATAAGCCCGTTCCACCCATACCTAATTCATCTAAAGCTGCCTTGCCAATTAATATTGCTCCAGAATCATTTAATAAAGTACTGATTGTAGCATCAAAAGGAGGAATGTAATTTGATAAATATTTTGAACCTGCTGTGGTTAAAATACCCTTTGTTGAAATATTGTCTTTACTAATAAACGGAATACAATGAAGTATACTTTCTTCATTGCCTACAAGAGATTTTAGTTGTTTAACTGCTCATTTATCTGTTAGAGTAATTAAAAAATTACTATTCAAATTATCTCTGGCAGAATTTATAGTTTCTTCAATTAACTTTTCTGGGTCAACTTCTTTGGTTTTTATTTTTTCATGCAACTGTTTGATTGTTATAGTTCTAAAATCCATATTATTTAACCACCTTTTTTAAAATTATATAATCTTCATCTTTTTCTGGTGCATTACTTAGAACATCTTTTTTATCTAAAGAATAAGTGATTTCATCCTCTCTTAAATAAATATTTAATGAATCAAAACAATAATGCAGTTGTCTTATACCATCAGTGTTTATTTTTAAAACTTTTTCAAATTTATTTAGAATATCATTTTCCACTTTTAATACATCCTGCAACTCTTTATCAGATAAATCTAACATTACATCATCTTCTAAACTTTTTAGTATATCAAAATTAATTTTCATTTTTACCCCTCTAGCATTTTAAAAAAATCTTCCTCTGAAATTATATTAACTTGTAATGATTTTGCTTTCTCTAATTTACTACCAGCTTCTTCACCAGCTAAAAGATAATCAGTTTTTTTACTTATTGCACTTATTACTTTACCACCAAATGATTCAATTAAATCAACAAAATAAGGTCTTGGTTTACTTAATGTTCCAGTAATAACAAAAGATTTTTTTGAGATGTTAACATTATCATTACTTTGATTTTTACTGAAATTTATATTCACACCAACTATTTGTAATTCATTTATTAGATCAACATTTTCTTGAATACTACTTCAATCAATTATTGATTGAGCAACTTTTGGTCCCACTTCATAAATAGATTCTATTTCTTCTTTAGTAGCATTTAATAAATTTTTTACATCTTTAAATCTCTCTAATAGTAATTTGGCTGTCTTACTTCCTACATATCTAATCCCTAAACCAAATAATAATTTATCGGCGTCATTAGTTTTACTTTTTTCAATTGCTTCTAATAAATTATTAAAAGATTTCTCACCCATATTATCCAATTCTAATATTTTTGACTTATGTTTTTTAAAATTATAAATATCAATAACGTTTTTTATAATTTTATTTGCATAAAGCTTTTCAATTATTTTAATGCTCATTCCATCTATATTCATAGCACCTCTTGATACAAAATGCTCTAGACTTTTTATAATTTTTCGTTCACAATTAAAATTTATACAGTATTGATCTACTTCATCATTAAATATTTCTAACTTAGAATCACATGCTGGGCAATACTCTATTTTTTTGTATGTTTCTAATGTATTGTATAGTTCATCTTCAATTACTTCTAGAACTTCAGGTATTATATCCCCAGCTTTTTTTACCTTTACATTTGAACCAACTTTTATTTTCTTATTAAATATATATTCAGCATTATGTAGTGTAGCTGCTTGTACAGTTGTCCCTGCCAAGGATACAGGGCTTAGTATTGCATTATATGTGATTTTACCAGTTCTACCTACTGATGCAAAAATGTTTAGAAGTTTTGTAACTTTAATTTCTGCGGGGTATTTATATGCTGTGGCTCATTTAGGAAACTTTGATGTATAACCAATTTTATCATAAAATTTAAATTCATCCACCTTAACTACAGCACCATCAATTTCATATTGTAAATTATATCTTTGGTTTTCAATATAATTAATATGTTCAATTACATCTTCAATTGATTTACAGTGTTTACCTAAATCATTAACTTTAAAACCTAATGAAGAAATGTAGCTTAATGATTCACTATGTTTTGTATATTTATCTCTATTTAAATAATAATATAAAAAAACATCTAATCTTCTTGATGCCACAATTGTTGGGTTCAGTTGTCTTATAGTTCCAGCAGCTGCGTTTCTTGGGTTTGCAAATAAATCCTCATTACTTAGTTTTCTTTCTTCGTTAATTCTCTCAAATTCTTTTTTTGATAAGAAAACTTCTCCTCTGACTTCGAAGTAATCAGATGTATCATTTATTCTTAATGGGACACTTCTTATAGTTTTAACATTAAATGTTACATCTTCACCTTGTAAACCATTACCCCTAGTAACAGCTTTAGAAAATTTACCTTTTTCATATATCAAAGAAATTGATAATCCATCAATCTTAGGCTCTACAAAATATGAAAAATTATCTTTTTCTAATTGTTTTTTTATAGATTTATCGAAGTCATACAAGTCATCTTGATTAAAGGCATTATCTAAACTTAGCATTGGATATTTATGATTATATTTTTCAAACTTTTCAGAAACTTGACCGCCTACTCTTTGAGTTGGTGAATCAGATGTAATATATTCTGGATATTTTTCTTCTAATGTTTTTAACTCTTTTAATTTATTATCATAAACTAAATCATCAACAATAGGCTTGTCCAAAACATAATATGCATGCTCTCAAGTTTCTAAAGTTAATTTTATTTCTTCTATTTGTTTTTTAATATCTTCCATATATCTCCTATTGAATGTAAAATCTTTTATATTTTTTAATAACAATAACTTTATCACCTTTACGAACTTTGTTGTCTAGTTTGTTTAATAAATAGTTTGGTATAGAATAGATTAAAACTAAAAATAAACACAACATTACAATACCCTTTAAAGCAGTAACTTTTGGATAAATAACGTTTAAAAACTTAACAACTATTGGGTTGTAAAATGTAATGTAACAAATTAAAAGAAGATCTATTATGTTTACAACTTGATTAAATTTATAATTTTTTCTAAATATAACTCAAGCAAACCCTCCAACTATTGTACCTAAAGATAAAATTATGGTTATTCAATATCTTATTTCATAATTTGCTATAAATGATGTTCATACATATAGGAAATTTAAATAATTATCTTCTTGTGACATAAAACCTTTGTTAACGCTTAATATTAAAGCTGTAGAGAAAGTTAAAAATAATATTGGCATAATTAATATTGTAAATATAGTTTTTTCTTCTACAAATAGTTCAAACTTTTTAGTTATACTATATTTTTTAGTCATAATTGATGCAAGAATGAGTAAAAATAAAACCAATATTGCAAATATTGCAAATTGTAAATATAAATTAGATACAAGATTATAAAATGCAATATTTATAATCGGAAATATAGACAATTTGAGGATATCCTTTGTAAAATTTCTAGGATAACTATTTTGAATAATAAATATGAAAGCATAAAGTAAAAAGAGAACATGATAAGAATTACTTCAAGAAAATGAAGTATAACCCCCTAAAATTAATCCTATAAATAAAGGAAGAAACCTTTCTCTAATATTAAAACTTGTGTATCTTATCAATAGTACTGTCGAATATATTATCAAATAAGCAAAAATTACTTCTCCATTTCAAAAATCATAATCTACATAATAAGCAGTATATTTTGCACCAATTGATATTAAAACACTTATTATAATACTAAAAATTTTAAAATATTTTTTCTCAACATTAGTGAAAGAATCTATCAATGTAAAAACGATTGCTGTATATAAAAATCCATCTAATATAAATAAAAATGGTTTTAATAATAATTCATACTCATAAGTATTTATATTAGTCATCATTATTAAAGATAACTGAAATGAGACCCAGCCTTGAAAAGCCTTAAACTCAAGAAAATTAAATAACGTTGAATTACTAAAAAATGAAACAGGATTATCACGTAATCAATATAAAATTGACAATGTACTTTTATGTCTTAAAAAATTTTTATCTCCGGGGTTGTTATATAAAAAATAATTAAAACCAACAAAGCAAGCAGCTATTAATATAAAAAATAACAATTCGATCTTTATAAAACTTGTATCGAATCAAAATCTAACAAAAATAAAACAAAATAATAAGTATAAGATATTAATTGCAAGAATGAAATAAATAAAAAAAACATAAGGCAAAATTGATATCAATTGAAGAGGGAACGTAAGGATTGATATATAAGTAAAATAAGAAAAAAATCCTACTGCAATTGCAGAAAAGTTATTTTTTATTTTTAATTTAAAAAACTCCGCGAATATTAACCCGGAAGCATAAAACATAAAAATAAATAAGATTAACAAGCCAAGACATGCCGCTAAGATTTTTGTATCCATATATCCACCAAATAAATTATAACATTTACTATTGCTAATTTTATTTTCCTTTTATGATATAAATGTTTTGAGTTTTAGCATCGTCCTCTAGGTTTTCATCAACAAGTGCTAAATCATTTATTGTAACATTCTCTTGAACATCAAGCATTACCTGTGATATTCTACTACTATTATCGACAATATCTTCTACTTTTACACCATATTCATCAAGTCTTTTTTTTCTTTCTGCTCTAACTTTAGCTGAAAGAATGCGATTAATAAGTGGAAGGTTTTTAAAAATTCCATTCATTACAATTGGATTAAAAATATAAGCAAAAAGTATTAATACAATAATTGAGACTACTATGCTACCAAAAAATAATCCCAATATGTTTAGTGATGAAGAATAATAACCAGTGTTTTCATAAATACTAAATTTATTATTTAAAATTAAAAGATTAAAAATGGTCATGAGTACGCATGGTAAAACTAAAACCAGGAAATTACTTAATATTTTTTCTCTTCTTGAATTATATGTAACATATTTATAAACATAGATTCATAAATAACTATATCTAATTACTGAGAAAATAAGTTTTAATATATACATAGCTAAAATTCCAGAAACTAAATAATTTAATCCTCCAGCCTTTGTAGAAATTAGAATAAATGTTATTAATGGTACAACTAAAATGTATGTTAATCCTAGTATATTTTGGAACCTAGAAACTTCAGAGTATCTTCCTTTTGCTTGTATTAAAGTCATTTGAGCATCTGCCATAATTATTAATGAAGTAATAGCGCCATATATCAAAGAAAAGTATGGTGAATAAAACATAAAATTTAGAGCTTTTAAATTTGCCATCATGTTTACAGATGTTTTTAATGAGTTTTCTACAAGATTACCATAAAGTGAGCTAACAAAATATGGTGAAAGAATCGACATATTTATAAAAGTAAAACCGGCAATTAAATATGTATATAACTCATACTTAATATAGCTTTCTCAATTAATCCTTCCTCTTTTTGTTACTAATACAACGAAAAATTCTCTAAAAGATATTATGAAATTTGTCATTATCAATCTAGTATTAACAGCAACTACTAAATATAATGAAAGAGCAGATGAAACTTGCAAACCTAAAATGATTGATGCAATTATAATATCTGTGTTAATTAAAATTGTGGTGCCAAGTGTTGAAAATGATATTTTTTTCTTGGTCGATACTAATTTAAAACTATTAAAATCATTATAAAATTTAAGTCACAAATATTTTTTTCTAGAGTAAAAATAAATTAATAATCCTTTTATGGGAGCATACAAAAGAATAGGTAAGAAAGTAATAAATGGTTTTATTCCGCCAATTGAAAGTAAATAAAAGAATATTCCGTTTGTTAAAACATCAATAAAAAGAATTATAATTCTTCTAACAGAGTTTTTGTTATCAGCAGCAATAATAGTTTCATATACACTAAAGAAATAACATGTTATAAAATTCTTAAATCCAAATAAGAAAGCAATAATTGCTAATTCTCAATAAGTTGCTTTAGTGCCATCAACTAAGTTAATACCCAAGTCTTTTCAACTGTTTGGTTCAAAAAGTGTTCCACTTGCAGAAACTCCAGCATAAAATGGGTACACAATACACAAAGATATAACTAAAATCATATCTGTCATGGCAGCTCTTCTAAAACTTTTTTTAGTAGTCGAATAAATTTCATTTGCTGAAATTCAGTCATTTCTAACTATTGGTTTTATTAAAAGGATTGTGGCTGCAATTCCTAAAGCACTTTCTGATGTTGATATTAATGCAGAAAAAGAACTTACTAATCTAACGAACCCGTTAAATTCAGCTCCAAACTTTTGCAATATTCAATACATTGTTAAAAATTGTATAATTGCATTAAAGAGAGAAATTGTTGTCCCAATGAATGCACTTATAATACCTTGTCTTGTAGATAACATTTTGCCCCCCATTTAAATTTTATTTTATCATTAAAAAGTAAAATTAGACTCAATTATAAGTCCGTTTAGGTTCTTTAAATTTCCTTGTAGGTTATTAAACTCAACTTTATAAGCTATTAAACCAAAAAAGTCTTCTTTTTGTTTTCTAGCACCATATCTTAGGTCATTGAAAATTGGACTATTATAAAAAGAAAATATTGCTCTTATTTGATGTTTTCTTCCTGTTAAAATTTGTACTTCATAAATAAACTCTTCATTATTAATTAACTGATTGATTTGTTGAACCTTTTTGTATTTGTTAGGATTAATGTTTGTTTCTGAAAAAAATGATCTTTTATTAAAGTTGTCATATGTTAGAAAACCACTTAATAAACCAGTAGGTATATTAGAAGTGTTAGTTTTAACAAGATATAATTTTTTAATCTTACTTTTATCATTTATTGATTCGATTAATTGAGTGTGTGCCATCTTATTTTTTGCATATATAACAATGCCTCTTGTGAGTTTATCTATTCTATGAACATGACTGACTACATAACTATTTTCATTATCTGGTATATAATTATTTTTTGAAAATAAGTATGACTTGACTAACATATCTAAGCATATATTAACAGGTGAATGTATTTCTATATTTTGATCTTTATCAACGATTAAAACATTTTCATCTTCATATAGTACATTTAAAGAGCTGTAATCAATTGGTATGAAAGAATCTCTTTGAATTGGTTTATCCTTGTCATAAATATCTATAATATCATTTTCTTTAACTATGTATTTCAAATCTTTGATTTTCTTGTCATTTACTTTAATCTTGCCTTTTCTAAATCATTTATAAATAATGCTAAGGTTTGTATTCTTATAAACTTTTTTTACAAACTTTAATAAAGTTTGATTAGCATCATTAATGTTTGCATTAAACTTTGCCATTTAAAGAACAAAAACCAAGATTAAAGCAAATAAATTATTTAATAAGTGAACTAATCAGCTATATGTTATATTACCCTTAGAAAATCAAAATATAGAAGCGAGTATTATACCTGCCATTGTATATGACATAAAGTGTTCAAAGTCACCTGTGTTACCATAATGAATAAATCCAAATGTTAAAGCACTAAAAATAAGTCCTATATATTCATTTGAACAATTACTAAAGTAGGATTCTCTCATACAAAGCTCTTCGCAGATTGGAGCGACAATTATGGTTAGTAATACTAGAAGAATTATATATGTAATTCTTATTGAATTTGGTTGGTTTTGATCTAACATTTTTATTAAACTATCTTGATTATCAGATTGCGGAAACTTTAATAGATTATTTTCAATAAGAATCGAAAAGAAGGCGGTTGATATAATAATTAATGTTAATAATCCTATGACAACCCAAAATATAAGAGGAACATACGATTTTTTGAATGTATTAAAAATGCGTTTTACAATTTTTTTGTCTAAACAAAATGCTAATATTATAATAATAATTTCAGAAATAATTTGTGTTATGCCTTGAATTATTTTTCCGATAGATTCTTTATTCTCATAGTCAGAAATTAATGGATTAGTAATAGAACCAATTACAATATATATTAAACTTGGTAAAATAATAAAAAAATAAAATAATGAGTAACTATTTGTTAAGATTTTTCTTGGATTTCTCAAAATAAAAATTACTAGTCCAAATAAATTTGAAGCCATATTAACATAAAAAAAGATTTCTTGTGCTGTAATATTAGACTTTAAATTAAAAAAGATTCTAAAAAACAATGAGAAAACAAATGGAATTATAAAAGAAGTAGTTATAAATATTATTCCATCAATTTTATAATTTAAACTGTTGAAATCAAATTTATAGCTTTCTTCTAAGCCAAATTTTTCTTCTCTGTATTTAGAAAAAGATTTCATAATTACCACCTTATTACTTATTGTAATTTGGAGCTTCTTTTGCTATTTCTACATCATGGGGATGAGATTCGACTAAACTTGCTGAAGACACCTTTACAAACTTTGTATCATTGATTAAGTTTTCAATAGTTTTTGCACCTGCATAACCCATTCCACTTTTTAAACCACCAATTAATTGAAAAATAACGTCACGAACCTTACCTTTAAATGCAACTCGCCCTTCAATTCCTTCCGGAACTAATTTTTTTGCACCTTTCTGAAAGTATCTATCGCTACTTCCTCTTTTCATTGCAGCGATTGATCCCATTCCAACATAACTTTTATATTTTTTACCATTTAGAATTATTTCTTCTCCAGGAGATTCGGTAGTCCCGGCGAAAATACTACCTAGCATAACGCAATTTGCACCTGCCACTAATGCTTTTACAATATCACCTGAGTATTTCATTCCACCATCTGCAATTACAGTTAAATCTTTGTCTTTTGCATAATTATAAATATTATTAATCGCAGTTATTTGGGGAACACCAACTCCAGTGACAACTCTTGTTGTACATATACTTCCTGGTCCCACTCCAACCTTTACAGCATTTGCACCTGCTTCATATAAATTTTTAGCAGCATCTGCAGTACAGATATTACCAGCAATAAGATTTAATTTTGGGTATGTTGATCTTAATCTTTTTACAACTTCAATTATGCCTTTACTATTTCCATGAGCAGAATCTATCACCAATACATCAACTTGTGCATTAACTAATGCTTCTGCTCTTTCAAATACGTCTACAGAAACTCCAATAGCAGCACCAACTCTAAGTCTACCTTTTTTATCTTTGCAAGCATTTGGATAATCTATTGCTTTATCTATGTCTTTTGTAGTTATTAATCCAACTATCTTGTAATCATTATCTACAATAGGTAACTTTTCAATTTTGTTTTTAATCATTATATTTTTTGCTTCATCTAAAGATGTTTGAGGATTACCTGTAATAAGATTTTTTGTTGTCATAATTTTGCTTACAGATTCTTCATAGTCATAGAAGTATTTTAAATCTCTATTGGTTACAATACCAATAAGTTTATTATTTTCATCTACAACTGGTAATCCTGATATTTTATACATACCCATTAATTCATTTGCTTTAGAAACTTTTGTTTCTGATTTAATTGTTATTGGATCTGTTACAAAACCAGAAACATTTCTTTTTACTTTTTGAACTTCCATAGCTTGATCTTCAATAGAAAGATTTTTATGTATTATACCAATACCACCTGCTCTAGCCATCTCAATTGCTAACTTAGATTCTGTAACTGTATCCATAGCAGCACTAATAAGAGGAATGTTTAATTCTATATCTTTAGTTAATTTTGTAGTTGTGTTAACTTCACTTGGTAGAACCTCTGAATAGTTTGGTACTATTAATACATCATCAAATGTAATTCCTTCACTTATTATTTTTCCGTTTAAATTTTCTAAACTCATTTTAACTCCTCAATTTTTTATTCCCACTCAATTGTTCCTGGTGGTTTTGATGTAATATCATAAACAACACGATTAACACCTTTTACTTTATTAATAATTTCATTTGTTACTTCATTTAAAAATTCCCAAGGTAACTCACTTGCAGATGCAGTCATAAAATCAATTGTATTGACTGATCTTAAAGCAACTAGATATTCATATGTTCTATTGTCTCCCATTACACCAACTGTTTTAACAGGTAAAATTGTTGCAAAGGCTTGACTAACTTTATTATATAATTTTTTTTCTATTAATTTTTCTATAAAAATATCGTCAACTTCTCTAAGAATATCAGCTTTTTCTTTTGAAACTTCTCCAATAATTCTTATTCCTAATCCAGGACCAGGAAATGGATGTCTATTCAGTATAGAATCTTCTAAACCAAGTTCTCTACCTACTCTTCTTACTTCGTCTTTGAATAAAGTTCTTATTGGTTCTATTAACTTAAAATTAATTTCTTTAGGTAATCCTCCCACATTATGATGAGACTTAATTGTTTTTGAAGTATGACCATCAGATGATGATTCAATTACATCTGGATATATGGTACCTTGTGCCAAGAACTTAACCCCTTCTAATTTTATAGATTCTTCATTAAAAATTTCTATAAATTTGCTTCCAATGATTTTTCTTTTTTGTTCAGGGTCTTTAACACCTTTAAGTGCTTCAAAAAATATACTACTTGCATCTACTAATTTAATATTCATTTCAAATTTAGAGTAGTTTTGCATTACTTTTTTTGCTTCATCTTTTCTTAATAAACCAGTGTCCACAAAAATACAAGTTAAATTTTTCCCAATTGACTTTGATAGTAATGCAGCACATACTGATGAATCTACTCCACCACTAAGACCTAATATTACTTTTTCATCTTTTATAATAGACTTAATTTCAGTTAAAGAGCTGCTTATAAACTTTGTCATTGTTCAATCTTTTTGACAATCACAAACATTAAATAAGAAGTTTGAAATTATTGTCTCACCACATAATGAATGTGTAACCTCAGCATGAAATTGAATACCATATATTTTTAGATTTTTGTTTTCAATTGCAGCGATTGAGTTTTCAGATTTTCCTACAATTGTAAAATTTTCAGGCATTTTTACAATATGATCTGCATGACTCATTCAAACCTGACTTTCTTTTAAGTCTTTAAATAATACACATTCAGTATTTTCAATAACTAAAGTTGACTTACCAAACTCTTGATTATTAGCTAATTCAACAACACCGCCAAATTTTTTAGCAATTAATTGCATACCATAACACACTCCTAGGATTGGTATACCTAGTTTAAATATATCAACATCAATATCATATGACTCAAATTCATAAACACTTGAAGGTCCACCAGAAAGAATTATTCCTTTGATGTTTTTGTATTTTTGAATATCTGTAGCTTTTATATTATGATCAACTACTTCTGTATATACATTTAAATCTCTAATTCTTCTTGCAAGAAGTTGAGTATATTGACTACCATAGTCTAAAATTATAATTTGTGTGTTACTCATAAATTTCCTTTCACAAAAAAACAATAAACTTAAGTTTATTGTTTTATTTAACAACTGCTATTAAGTCACCTTTATTGACTTTACCTGTTTTTAAGATTTCAATTTTTTTGCCATCCATTGATTCAGTTGTAAATATTAATGGTGTCTGTATAGAAGGTACTTTCTTAGATACATTTTCAATATCTACTATTGCAAGTAAATCCCCTACTTGAACACTATCATTTTGTTTTACTTTAATGTCAAAACCTTCACCATCAAGTGATACAGTATCTATACCAATATGAAGTAATATTTCTACTCCATTTTTTGCTAAAATACCATAAGCATGTCCACTTGGAAAAACTGTAACAAGTTTTCCTTCGATTGGAGCATAAAAACTTCCGTTACTTGGAATAATAGCTAAACCATCACCTAACATTTTTTCTGAAAAAACTTCATCTTCAACATCAGATATGCTAATTACTTCTCCATCTACAGGTGAAAAAACTTCTAAACTTTTGTTTTTTGTAAATAAACCCATTAAGGTACCTTCTTTCTAATATTATTTTATAATATTAATTCAAAAATAAAGAATTAAAAATTATTATTTATTTTGCATTAATTGATTAACTAATTCTAAAACTTGTGATGTGTTTTCACATTCTAATGCCTTTTTAGCTAGACTTTGTGTTTCATTCAAAGTTAGTTTTGACATTATGCTTCTTGCTTTTAAAATACTTGTTGCAGACATTGAATAAGCATCTAAACCTAAACCCATTAATAATGGTATTGCATCAGGTTCTCCAGCCATTTCACCACACATCCCTACTCATCGATTATGTTTATGCCCTCCATCAATTGTCATTTTTAAAAGTTTTAAAATAGAAGGGTTAAAAGGTTGGTACAAATATGATACATTTTCACTCATTCTATCAGCTGCCATTGTATATTGAATTAAGTCATTAGTTCCAATTGAGAAGAAATCAGCATATTTAGCAAAGTTCTCGGCATTAACTGCTGCTGCAGGTATTTCTACCATCATACCAATTTCTAAGTCTGAACCTACTTTGTGGCCTTCTTTTTCTAATTCTTTTTTACAATCTAAAGTGAAATTTTTAGCAGCTAAAAACTCATCAACAGTTGCTATCATTGGAAACATTATTCCAATGTGTCCATAAGCACTTGCTCTTAATAAAGCACGTATTTGATCCTTGAAAATATCTTTTCTATCTAGTGTAAATCTTATTGCTCTATATCCTAAAAAAGGATTCATTTCTTCAGGGAACTTAAAGTAAGATAATTTTTTATCCCCACCTATGTCTAATGTTCTTATGACAACAAGTTTGCCATTCATTTTTTCTACAACTTCTTTATAAGCTTGGAATTGTTCTTCTTCGGTTGGGAAGTGATCATTATCCATATATAAGAATTCACTTCTAAATAAACCAATACCTTCTCCACCATTGTCTAAGACAGAGGCAACATCTTTAGGGCTACCTATATTTGCTTCAAGAATAAACTTATCATAGCCATCTTTTGTTATTGTTGGTTGTTCTTTCATTTTTTTTAATTCTTCTTGTTCTTGTTTAAATTTATTTGCTAAATCTTCTCAAACTTTTTTATCCTTAGGATTAACTTCGACTTCACCATTTGAACCATTTATAGCAATAAGGTCATTTAATTTAACATTTGTTAATATATTTTTAAGACCTAATACTGCAGGAATTTCAAGACTTCTTGCCATAATTGCTGCGTGACTAGTTCTACCACCAACATTACATGCAAAACCTTTTACAAATAATGGATTAAGTTGAGCAGTTTGTGATGGTGTTAGATCTTCAGCAACAATTATTACTTCTTCACTTATAGTTGCTAAATCAAGTACTGGTAAATTAAGAACGTATCTCAAAAGTCTTTCAGTTACATCTTTAATATCTGCTGCTCTCTCTTGAAAATAAGCATCTTCCATACCTTTAAATAATGCGATATACTTTTCTGCAACTTGACTAATTGACTTAGAAGCTGAACAATTCTTTTCCTTAATTAAACTAACAAATTCATTTGCCATTTCTGGGTCTTCTAATATTGAAGCATGAGCTTCAAATATAGCAGCCTTTTCTTCACCAAGTTTTTCAAGTGCTATATTTTTTAAATCGAATAAATCTTTCTTTGCTTTTACTATTGATTCATTAATAATATTAATTTCTGAATCAATATCTTTAACAGGAGAATCATTAATTACAATTGGTTCTTCTTTTAATATATATACTTTAGCAAGAGCAATACCATTGCTTGCTCCAATACCACTGTATTTATTGCTCATATTGTTGTTACCTCCTAATATTCAATATATATTATACATAAAAAATAAGGTGATTAATTAACTCCTAAAAATAATAAATAAAAAAAACCACTTATGGTTTTTAGATTCTTGATACCTTTCTAAATATTAAAAATGATATAAAAGTTATTAAAATAGAAAATAATATGTAAAATGCATAAGCTCCAGTAATGCTAAATGTTAATGTATAATTTGGTTTATACTCTTTATAAATAGGGTATAATTTATCATCAATTCTACTTTTTGAATTATATTTTTCTAATTCGCTGAAGTTTTTTATTGAACTTCTTGGACCTTGTCAAACATCATTTAATGAAGAGTTAAATAAATCATTTGGTATTGCTTCAGTAAATGAGTTGAAATATAAATTTCAGAAATGACTAAACGGATTATATAAAACCATAGAAGTTGAGCTAATAGCTTTATTATCCAGTTTATTTAAATAAGATTTAAAAGTTGTGTTTTCTTGAGTAGTAATATCTGCTTTTATACCATTTATATAATTACTAATTATAAATCAATTTATTAATATTAATTCAGGGTATCTATTATAAACTTTATCAACATTATTATTATAATTTATTAATTTTGTATCATTTGTATCATATGGTATATTCTTTTTTCAATTAGATAGTAAATAATTTTTTGAATAAGTTTGTAGGAAGTAGTATATTTCTGATGAGTAGTAATTAGAACTAGAAGCTGCTGCAAATGATGTAGCATATTTGTTATATTCTTTATTTGCTCAAATCAAAAGTTCTTTATACTCCCTAAGTTCATTTTGATTTATAAATCAGTCTATTAAATTTGATATATCAATATAACTAGTTATATCATTTTCTTCAGATAAAAACGTTTTTTTATCAGCGTTATTATAAGGTGCTCTTGATTCGTTACTAATAAAATTATCATTTAATAAATTAAACATTTTATCAAATAAGATAAATAGCTTTGTATTATCTAGAATATGTATTGGTTTTCCTTCGTTATCTATTTTAATTGCATAATTTGTTCTAAATCCAATTAAAGATTCTCCCAAAGCAGTTTCAGCACTTATGTTTTGACTATTTGAAGAAAACTTATTATTTTGAATATTATGAAGCTCACTTCAATTATTAAAGGAGAATTTATAATTTTGATTTTGTTCGTCATTTTCAACTTTTGAATAAATATTTTCTAGGTTTTTATTTATAGTATCAATAAAATATTCATCCTCATATCATTTAGATATTGAACCATCATTTTTAAAATTTTCATACATTGAATAAGAAATATCTGTTTTTGCAGTTCAAGCAGTTAATGATGATAATTTCACATCATTAAAATTGTTGTTTACTGCTATTTGAAAAGCTATTACTGATATAAATTGTGAAAAAATTAGAATTGTTCCTAAGAATAAATTTAGAACAATTGATCCAGCTACACTTACTGAGACATTAATAGAGATAATAATTGGGGCTCATATAATTGTAAATAAGAAAAAGAACAATATTGTACTCCATATTAATTTCGAAACTTCATTATTTGAAAACATCACACCTGATTTGAATATTATATTTATAATAAGATTTAATGTAGATATTACAAATGAAACTGTTAAATATAATAAATATCTCATCATATAAGAATTATGAATTTTAATTCCAGATCGAATTTCTATAATTTGAACTCCATCAATCATTTGTCTTTTGAACAAGTCATTAATTAACAGAGTTATAAAAACAATATAAAAGAAAACTAATAAAAAAAACTGAATTGTAAAACCAATAAAAAACGAACTATCGACAGTAGTCGGTAATGAGAGTGCAAATATAAATGATAAAATCAAAAAAACACAAGCCATTGCAATTATACCTTTATTAAAATAAACTCTCTTTAAATTTATTAAGAATAAAGTTCTAATTTTTGATTTAGTTCTATTTTTATTTTTTTTAGGAATTTTAATTTCCTTATTTTCTAATCCATTATTTGAACTCATTAGTACTTGCTCCTTCATTTTGATAAAGTTCTTTAAGAATTTTTTCTTTATCAACTTTATTTAGTCTAAATTTTTTATATATATCTGCAATGCTTTCTTTCTTGTTATCAAAATCACTTTCATAAACAATTTGGCCTTCATTTATTAAAACTAAATAATTTGCCATTTCTTGTAATTCTTCTAGGATATGACTAGTAATTAAAATTGTAACTCCTATATTTCTTAACTCATGTAATATATTCATAAATGATAGTTTAGCTTCTACATCAACATTTGCTGTGGGTTCATCAAGTATTATGTAATCTGGGGTTCTAACCAAAATACTTGCCATTATAGCACGTTTTTTCCATCCCGCACTCAATTGGCCCAATCTTTTATTTACAAACTTTTCTAAACCCAACATTTTAAAAACTTCTTTTGAATTATTTTTAATTTCTTTTTTACTCATTCCATTAACTGAACACAAATAATTAACATAATCTCTCAAAGACAATTCCATTGGAACATTATTTGAATCAGGGAAAAATGCAACTTTTCTGAGATTATTATTTTTAAAAATATCTTCACCATCAATTGTTATCGAACCACTATCCAAATTAAGTTCGCCAAACATAGCTTTAATAGTTGTTGTCTTTCCGGCACCATTATCGCCAACAAATGCAACAACTGAACCTTTTTTTATTTTAAAACTAACCTTATTTAGTAAGAATCCACCGACTTCTCTAGTAATGTTTTTAAGTTCAATCATATATATACCTAAATTTTTGCCTTTCTTTTAAATAAAATATAGTTAAAATAAACTATTGGTGATACAAGTAATAAATAAATAAAGAATGCTAGCCCTTTTATAAAGTAAGAAGAATATTCTAAATTACTATTTTTATATATTGGTTCAAGAGCGGGATTATTTGTATTAATTTTGTTTTCTGGAGCATATTTTTCAAAACTGAAAATATTACTTATATAGGCTGATGGTTTTGACACCGATAAAGTAGCTATAGTGCTTAAACTATCATCTTGGACTGGGTTCATAAAAACACCACTAAACATCATTGGGAAATGTAAAATAATGTTTGTAGAAGCTCCTGAGAACTTTTGTTTAAAATTTTCATAAGAATCTAATGAGTAACTTACATCTAACTTATCATAAACATTGAAAATCATACTATTTTTTCATAAACCTAATAATATTGAATTAAAAATCAATAACTCAGGAAATTTTTCATACTTTTTTTTATAATTATTATTTTGTTCAACAATATCTTTGTCCGGACTACCTGATATGTTCTTTATACCTTCATCTCATTTTAATCAACTGTTATTACCATTTTCACCACTTGTGCTTATGGTATCTAATAATTTAATGTTTTCACTATTATTATTTGTTAAATATTCATAATTTCTTATATAAAAGTTATTTATAAATTCTGCAAGATCATTATATTGGGGAAGATAATTATTAAATGCTGTTAATAAGTTTTCTAATGTAACATTTAATTTATTGTTTGTTGAATATATATATGAGTTATAAATATTTGGTTTTATGTTACTAAATTTTTTTGGTAAGCTTTCAAAATTTATATCCAATAGCTGTTTATTAATATTTAATAATAGCTTTCCAATATTAGTATTATTTAATAATGTTCAACTTTTGTTATCATTTTCTTGATTTTCATTTTTTAACATATAGTTAAATAAAACCGCACCTTTTTTAATAGGATAAACAAGAATAGGATCATTTGAATTTCTTTCATTGAATCTTCATAATTTTATATCATCACTTTTTAGTCTATTATATACACTATCATTATCCAAATTAAATAACGCACTATTATAATTTTCATATATGTTTTCAAGAGTACTAGAATTTTGATTTTTAGATTCATCACTGAAAATATAATTTATTTCTTGATTATTTTTAAAATTATCATAAAAATCATAACCTGACTTTAATTTTAAGTTTGTTGATATGTAACTTTGTATTTCTTTATTGCTATTCATTATTTTAGATAAATTATAAATAAAAGGTACTAAAGATAAAATAATAATAAAAATTGTTGATAAACATGCTGACATCGCGGTTTTAAACAATAATACAAATGAATTTATAATTATTGTTGAGAATAGACCTAAAAACAATATAAAAAATATTTGTGAAAAAACAGTGCCAAAATAAAATGATATTGTCATATTAAAAATGTAAATAAAAGAAAAAGACAAAATAATAACTGGTAAAACATATATAAAAAAGGAAGTTAATTGAACGAATTGTCTAATCAAGAAAGATTTTAATACTGTATATCCAGCTCGTAATTCAATAGCTTGAATACCTGTTTTATTTTGTTTTTTGTAAAGATAAAAACTTGAAACAAGCGTGTAAAGCAATACTGTGAAGCTTATAAATATATAAACAATATCTCTATATGTAGAATAACTTGCTTCTATTGAGTACTCTACTGAAAACTCAATAATAAATAGTATAAATAATAGAGCTGCCATTATAATACCCATTGTTAAGATACCAGGAGACTTTAAAGTTATTTTTAAGTTTATAGCATATAAATTGTTAAAATTTTTATAAGAATTATGATTGTTACTTTTTTTTAATAAATTGGAATCCATACTAGTTTTCCTTTCTTTTTGAACTATATAGTTTATTTAAAATAGATAAATCCTTAATTGGACTGTTCATGTGTTTCTTATAAACATCCATAATTTTTTCTTTTTTGTTATCAAATAATTCATCGTGAACTATGGTTCCTTTTTTTATTAAAACTAAATGGTTCGCCACTTCTTGTAACTCTTCAATAATATGGCTAGTTATAAGAATTGTAATTCCGACTTTTGCTAATAATCTGAATATATCCATAAAATAAAGTTTTGATTCTACATCAACATTTGCTGTTGGCTCATCAAAAATAATGTATTTAGGCTTTCTAATAAGTACACTTGCCATTATAGCTTTCTTTTTTCAACCAGAAGATAATTTTTTTATAAGTTTATCTTTATATGGTTTTAATTCTAATAGTCTATATACAAACTCAGTATTTAATTCAGTTTCTTCTTTTGATAAATCATTTGCAGCACAAATGTATTTTAAGTAATCTGATAACTTCATATTTAAAGGAACATTGTTTGAATCAGGGAAAAATGCAACTCTTCTTAGATTGTTGTTAGCAAAAATACTTTCTCCATCTATTAAAATTTCCCCACTATCAATTTTTAACTCCCCAAATAAAGCTTTAATAGTTGTGGTTTTTCCTGCTCCGTTATCACCGACAAAAGCAACTACATCACCATCATTTATATTAAAAGTTACTTCTTTTAAACTAAATCCACCTATTTTTCTTGCTATTTTTTTGATTTCAATCATAAATGTATTCCTTTCTTAATAATTTTAGCAAAATTAGAATAAAAAAAAAATCTAAATTTAAACTTAAAAGTTTTTTAGATTTTAAATTACACAAGCATCACAATCATAGTTTTCACTATCTTCTAATACTTCTTGTCTAACTCTTACATAATAAATAGAGGCACATCCTTTTTTGAATGCTCTAATATATGCTTTATTTAAATCTCTTGTAGTCGCTTTATCAGTCATAAATAATGTTAAAGATATTGCTTGATCTACATGTTGTTGTGCTGCTGCTGCTATATCAATGATTCAGTCTGGTCCAACTGTATAAGCATCCATGGCATAATATTCCATATTATCAAAATTTATATTGTAAGCAGGAACATAAACTCTACCTAATTTACCTTCTTTTCTAACTTCAACTGGTGCAACTACAGGTTGAAGGCTTGGTGTACAAGAAGACAAGTAACTAATTGAACCTGTTGGTGCTACTGCTAATAAATGTGAATTTGCTATACCATTAGATTTAATTTTTTCAACAAGATTAATTCAATCATCCTTAGAAGGTATTTCAACATTATACTTGTTAAATATTTCTCTAACTTTTTTTGTACTTGGAGTTCATTTATTTTCTTCACATTCAGTGTATTTGTTAAAGTAAGAACCGTCTGCAAACTTAGTGGTTTTAAAATTATTAAAAGCTCCATATTTTTTAGCAAGTTTATTTGAAGCTTTGAAAGCATTATAAGCCACTACATAAAAAAACATATTTGTAAAATCTACAGCTTCTTCAGAATTATAATATATTTCATTAGTTGCTAAAAAACCGTGTAAGTTCATAGCACCAAGTCCTATAGCATGATTGTTTCTATTACCATTTTCAATAGATGGCGCACTTCTTAAATCAGAATTTCTTGAAACGTAGTCTAGAGAATAAACAGCATCAAACACAACATCTTTAAACTCTTTTCCACTTTCCATAACTTTTGCTATATTTAAACTTCCTAAATTACAACAAATATCTTCTCCTAGTTTTACAAAGCTTAGATCATCTTTGAATGTACTTGGAGTACTTACTTGAACAATTTCACTACATAAATTACTCATAACAATTCTTCCATTGTGTGCATTTCTATTATTAACTGTATCATCAAATAACAAGTATGGATATCCACTTTCAAAATGAAGTTCTGCAATTGTTTGGAATAATTTTCTTGCATTTATGTATGTTTTTTTAATTTTAGGGTTATTTACCATGTTTTCATATTCTTTTGTAACAGAAATATCAGAAAAGGCTTTTCCATAAACTTTTTCAACATCATATGGACTAAATAAAGCCATTTCTTTATTTTCTCTTGCTAACTCAAATGTAATATCTGGTACCACAACACCTAAAGATAGAGATTTAATTCTTATTTTTTCATCAGCATTTTCTCTTTTTGTATCTAAAAATGAAATAATATCTGGGTGATGAACATTTAAATATACAGCTCCTGCACCTTGTCTTTGACCAAGTTGATTTGCATAAGAAAATGAATCTTCTAAAATTTTCATTACAGGTATTACACCTGTAGCTTGATTATCAATATTTTTAATTGGTGCACCAAACTCTCTTAGATTTGTTAAACAAAGCGCAACACCTCCACCTCTTTTAGAAAGTTGAAGCGATGTAGTTACTGCTCTTGCTATAGATTCCATATTGTCTTCAACTCTAAGCAAATAACAAGATACATATTCTCCTCTTTGTTTTTTTCCTGCATTTAGGAATGTTGGAGTTGCTGGTTGATATCTATTTAATATAATTTGTTTTAATAAATCTTCAGCCTTGTTAAAGTCTCCGCCCGCTAAAAATAAAGCATTCATTAGAACTCTTTCTTCGTAATTTTCTAAATAAAGCTTTCCATCAAAAGTTTTTAATGCATATGCATTATAGAACTTTAAAGCACCCATAAAACTTGGAAATGAATGATTAAAAGTATATGCATAATTTGTTAACTCTATAATTTCATTCATTTTATATTTATTTATTACTTCTTCATCATAGTAATCATTTTCAATCAAATATTTAATTCTTTCGTCGATACTATTAAAAGTCATTGAATTAGGCTTAACATGTTGTTCAATATATAATTTAGCTGCTTCTTTATCTAATATAAAATTATCTTTATCTTTAACAAAAATTTTTGATCTTGCGTTTAGTTTTATATACTCTTCATTGTCTAATATATTATTATTCATACTAATCCCCTTTGTTTCAAAACTTTATTAATATATTTTTTAATGTTTCAACATCATGTGATGTACCTAAAAGTTCAAATTGGTATAGAAGAGGTACACTTAATTTTTTTGATAAGATTGGACCTGCTATTGCAAAAGAGTCTCCGAAATTAGTATTTCCAGATGCAACAACACCTCTGCAATAACTTCTATTATTTTCATTATTCAAAAATTTAATAACTTGTTTTGGTACTGCACCAGCTGTGTCGCTTCCGCCTCCACCGTATGTGGGTGTAATTAAAACATAGTCCATATTAATTTTTAATTCCTCATTTAAATCATATGGAATTCTTGAATTATTTATATTTAGCTTTTCAATAAATCTATGAGTATTATTAGAGATAGAAGAGAAATAAACTACATGAACTTCTCCAGTTGGCTTTGTGACATTTTCATCATCTACTAATATTATGTCATTATGCATTTAGTTAAAACTCTCAATCTTCATCTTCTGTTTCCTCTGTTATACCCATAATATAAGAAGAACCATTACCAGAAAAGAAATCATGGTTTTCATCCGCTCTTGCTGATAATTGAGTAAAAATTTCTGGATCAATTCTTGTTTCTTCTTCTGTAAATGGAGATTCATAACCAAGGTTTTGTAAAAACTTTCCTGCGTTATAAACACTGAATCTAATAGCATCATCAGCTATACCAAACCCATCATAAAGTTCTAATAGATATTTTTTTTCAAGATCTATTAATTCATATAATAAATCAAAAACAAATTTTTTCATTTCTTCTTGTTTTTTAACGTCTAATTTTTGAACTTTTTTTTGATATTTATATCCACTGTAATAGTTATGTATAACCTTATCCCTCAGAATTAATCTTATTATGTCTGATGTATTTGAGAGTTTGCCCCTTGCAGAAAGGTAAAATGGTAAATAAAATCCACCATATAGTAAAAATCCTGGCATTAATGCTGCAGCGACCTTAGATTTAAGAACATCATCTCCTGTATAATATGGGATCAATATTCTTGCTCTATCTTGAAGACTTTTTGTGTTTATTACTCACTCATGCGCTTCTTCAATTTGTTCACTTGAACATAAAGTAGAAAATATTGTACCATACGATCTTGCATGTACTGCTACCATAAAAGAAAAGTTGGCATAAACAACTTGTTCATGGTCTGTTAATGAGTTTGGGATTTGTGCTATATCTCCAATTGTAGCTTGAATTGTATCAAGCAGTGTTAACCCAGTAAAAGTTCTTGTGATTAGTTGTTGTCAATTTGGTTCTAAAGTTTTTCAAGACACTAAATCATTAGAAACTGGTATCTTTTCTGGTAATCAAAAGTTTTGAGTTGCTCTATTTCAAACCTCTAAATCTTTGTCATCATTAATAACATTTCAATTAACTGAGCGCATTTTACCTTCAAATTTATTCATTGCATATTCAATAGGAGATAAAGACTCACTATAATAGTTGTTTTTTTGTTTTGCCATAATATACCTTCCTTTTTTAGAGAAAAAAAAATACCATATTGTATTTTTTAAATATACATTATAATTTTTATTTTTTATTAAATTATTGAGTTATCTTTCATTGCTTGTTCTATAGCTGAAATTGCTTCTTTTTCATCAGAACCAGTTGCTTCTATTGTTATTTCTGCACCTGACTTAACTGCCAAAGCCATAACGTTCATTATTGATTTAAGGTTTCCTTCTTTATCACCAGTTTTAATTTTAATTTCTGATGTAAATTTTGAAGCTTCTTTTGTTAAGACTGAAGCTGGTCTAGCATGCAACCCTACTGGATCAATAACTTTTGCTGTAAATGAAGTCATATGTTTTTTCCTCCTTGTTCTTACTCTTTCATTATACATAAATTTGTATAAAAATTATGTTAATTATATTTTTTTCAAGTTGATGAATTAATTGGAACCATTTTTACTCCATGTGTTGGGTTTATAAATGCTACAGATATGTATTTATCTTGAACCTTAATAACTGAACCTTCTCCAAAAACTATATGTTCTATTTTATCACCTTTAGCAAGTTTCATAGCTTCTTTTTTTATTTCACTTGTATTTACATCATATTTTGGTTTATTACTTGTATATGTATTACTATCATGGAAAAAAATGTTTGTCTCTAATTCATATAAATCAGGATTAAGTTCTTCAATAAATCTGGACTGTATTAAGCTGCCTTTTGAAATATTAGAATACTCGCCGCTTACATATGAAACATATAATAACTCTTGAGCTCTAGTCATAGCAACATAAAATGCTCTTCTTTCTTCCTCCAATGATTCCTTAGACATAAAACTCATATAAGAAGGAAATACATCTCTATTTACACCCACGATGAAAACCACTTTATTCTCAAGACCTTTAGCAGCATGAATAGTGAGTAATGTTACTTTATTTACAACTTCTAGATCATCTTGGTCAGATACTAATGCTTCATTATATAAAAAATCTTTTAAAATATTAGATTCCTTAGTATGAACATATTGTTTATCATAGTTAGACATTTGATCTAAAAAAGCATTAATGTTACTAATTGATTCGCGATCCTCATTATCTCTTGGATTAAATCTAGTTAAATAACCAGAGTATTCCAATAATTTATTACAAGTTTCTAAAACTGAAATATTTTTTTCTACAAGTTCTGAACCTTTAAGAAGTGCATTATGTATATCATTTAAATTTTTATTTATAGAAAATGCAGTATTAATATTTTCAGTTAATAAATTATATAAACTTATGTTAAGTTCATCTGATAAATTAACAAGTTTTTCGATTGAAACTTTACCTACCTTTGGTATAAGTGATAAAAAGTGTTCAACTGATAAATTATCTTTAAATGTTACGGCTTTAATCATAGCAGTCACATCTTTAATTACTTTTCTATCTTTAAATTTGAAACCTCCAATTAATTGGAAAGGTATTCCATTGTTATGAAACTCTTTTTCGAATTCTTGAGATCAAGCATTAACTCTGTATAAAACAAAAATATCAGAAAAGTTGTAATTTCCCTCTTTTATTAATCTTTTAATCTCTTTTGCTACAAATTTAGCTTCATAATTTCTAGATGCTGCTTCTTTAACTTTAATTATTTGACCAGTATCATTTTGAGTATGAATGTATTTTTTTTCTCTTTGTTCATTTTTATCAATAAAATGATTTGCTAAATCAAGTATATTTTTTGTTGATCTATAATTTTGATTTAGAAAAACGGTCTTAGCATTTTTAAAATAATTATTAAAATCAAGAATTATTTTTATTTTAGCTCCCCTTCAAGAATAAATTGTTTGATCTGGGTCTCCTACAACTGTAAGATTGTTAGTACTTGATAACCATTTTACTAAATCATATTGATCGTAATTTGTATCTTGAAACTCATCAACAAGAATATAATTAAATCTGTTTCTCCATTTATTTTTAATTTCTTCATCATTTTTAAGCAACAGATGTGTTTTTAAAATTAAGTCATCAAAATCAACATAGTTTTTGTCTTCTAATTCTTGTAAATATTTTTCATATATTCTAATTATTTTTTTTTCTTCATTATTAATTAAGTTATCTATTAAATAATCAATTGATAATCTTTTAGATTTTCAACCACTTAATTTCGATATTATCTTTTTTGTGCTAAAAGTTAGTTCCTCATTAATATTTAAATCTTTTTTTATTTTATTCACAATCCTTGATTGGTCTGCAGAGTCAATTATTGTAAAATCATTCGATAAACCAATGTAATTACCATCTTCTCTTAATATTCTTACACATAAAGAGTGAAAAGTTGTTATCATAGGTTTATTTAATAAATTTGGTAGTGCTTTTTCAACTCTATTTTTCATTTCAGAAGCAGCTTTATTAGTAAAAGTTACTGCTAAAATTTTCTTTGGTTCAATACCAGCATTATCAATTAAATAAACAATCTTTGAAGTTATCACTCTAGTTTTACCACTACCAGCACCAGCGATAATTCTTACAGGTACATCTACAGTTGTTACTGCTTCTAGTTGTTCATTATTCAAATTTATAAAAAATTTATCCATATTACCTCTAAGCTTTTTTTAAATCTTCGTAAAGACTTTTTTGTAGTTCCCTAACAATAGTATCATTATTTTGTTTAACACTTGTCATAAAACATAAAATTACTTCATTTTTTGGATCGATAATACAACTAGATCCTAATAAACCATCTCATCCAAATTGACCTATTGTAGTAAGTGGTTCAATAGAATTATTTAATCTAACCCTCACACCATAACCATATGAATAATCATCATTGATGTTCATATAAAGATACTTTTTCAAACTTAATACTTGATCGCTTCTCATTAAAGCAAGCATTTTATTAGATATAATTGTTTGACCTTGGTTGTCTTTTCCTGTTAGTAAAAAACTAAGAAAGTTTAAATAATCTGGACATGTAGTAAATAGTCCAGAACCTCCCATTGATATAATCGGTTGATTATACAAATCTTGTAACAGAAAATTAAAGTTTTTAAGTTCCTCTAATTTATTGTTTTCATTTTCTGTTATTAATTTATAAACAAGTGCTTCACGATCTTTATCTTTAATATAAAAATCTGTGTCTTGCATATTAAGTTTATCAAGGATTGATTGTTTTACAAAATCTCTAAAGCTTTGTTTAGATACTTTTTCAATTATAGCGCTCAAAACATCATATGATATTCCATATTTTCAATTTGTACCAGGTTCAAACTCTAATGGGATTGTTGATAACTCTTCTATAAATTCATCATAGGTCAAATCTTTATTTCTCAATTTTATAAGTAATTTTTCTGTCTCCTTTTCAGTATGTGTTTTTTTACCTCCATACGCTAAACCACTTGTCATTGTTAATAAGTTTTTTATTTTTATTTTGTTTGTTATAGGTTTAATAATACCATTATCAATAACCTTTAATTTTTTAAAATGGGGTAAATAAATACTTACATCATCTTCAAGGCTTAATAAGTTTTTTTCAACAAGCATTAAAGTTGCTATTGCTGTTAAAATTTTTGTTATTGAGTATCCTCTAAATATTTGATCTCTTTTCATTTTAACTTTATTAAAAGTATCATTGTAACCATACTGTTTGTCTAATACTACTTTATTATTTTTTTTGATAATTAATACAGCACCATTTATAAAAGAACTATCTACCCAACTATTAATTAAACTATTTATATTACTAAAATTATCTAAATCTTTTTTTAAAACATCTTCCATATTAAAAACCCCCGGATGATTTACTTCTATTATTTTTTTATCGTTTTTATTATTGATAATAAGTTTCTTAGACAATAACTTTACATTAATTCCAAGTCTTGAATCAATTGCAGATCTATTATTTTTGTTTAAATAAACAGTGATAGCTATATAAAAAAATCAAACGGATAAAAAGATATTTCCAATATTTCTTACTATAATTGAAAGTGTTCACCCATTTAACTTAGAATCATTTTCACCAGGATTATAATATTTAAAAATTACAATTGATATTATGTTTGCTAATATTTGAACAATAAAAGGTATATATAAATAATAAAACTCTCTAAGCAAAAGTTTTGAAAAATACTTATTTTTATTATCAAGTTTTAATCTAAGATTAAATATCCACTTACCCACTGTGTTACCACTAGAAAAATAAGGAATCATAACAAAATAAAAGAAGATTATTAAGTGGTATATAGAAAAAACTATTAGCGCACTTTTTAAATCATTTATTTTATAAAATATATAAAATATAATCATAGGCAATGAAGCTATTAATAAATCAATTAATCTAGCAATCAATAATAAGAAAACTGAAGGGTCCTTAAATGTAATTTCATACTGATAAATACTTTTTTTTGTTGACTTCATCTATTTAATATTCTTAAGCTTATCTTTATAATAACTAGAAAAATTTTCAGCTAATGTTTTAAAAGTTAAATCTTCTGATTCTAAAAATACTTTATTATTTTTTATGAAATCTGATTTTTTGTTTTCATATTTTCTATTTGCAAATTCTAATGCTTTTTTAATAAGTAATTTATTATCAGTTTTAGAGATTGTTCATATTCAAATATGAAGTATGGTTTTATAATAAGAATATTTTAAATAGTCTGAAATTTCATTATATTTCTTTATACGTCTGTAGTAATTAAAAATATGTGTTCATTGATTTACAATATCAAAAATTGAGTATTGTACTGGTCTTAATATTATATTTTCATAGTTTTTGGAGTTTAAATATAAATATGTTTTTGACTGGCTCAATAATTTATAAATAAACAACATATCAAATCTTACCTGGTTTCTAAAATTGAAATTAAAATTTTTTATAATTTCAAGTTTAAATAATTTATTAAACAATAGATTATTTGTATATGCAAAAGGCTTATAATCTTCTTTTAAATTATAAACTTTATTAGGTTCTAAATAAGATTTAGACTGTATGTCTTTGTCACTTTTTAACAAAAAGCTGTATTCAATTATGTCTATATTATTTTTATTCTCTTCAATATACTTTTTAATAGATTTTATGAAATCATTATCAATTGTATCTCCTTGAGAAATAAACTTAACATATTTTCCACTACAAATGTCGAGACCTAAGTTTCAAGAATATGAAGATCCATGTCTATCATTGTTAAAAATTAACTTTATGTTATTATATTTTTTAAACAAATTAATAAAATACTCGTCCATATTTGTTTCGTGATTAAGTTTATCAAGTATAACAATTAACTCATAATCTTCATAATTATTTTGTTTAATAACACTTTCAATAGATTCTTTGAATTCTTCACTTGTATTAGGGATTACTGTTATAAATGAAATTAACATAGTGATTCTTCTTTCTACTTTAATTTAATTTTACACTATTTTATTAGTTTAAAAATTACATTTATAATCAAAAAAACACCATTAATTGGTGTGTAATTATTTTTTTAATTCATTTTCTATAATTTTTCTACATTGAACAATATAATCTTTTGTTGGTGGGTTAACATCTCTTAAATAAAACTTCATTTTCAGGTTCTCGTACTTTGGAATCATCATATTGTGATATGGTAACATTTCAAATCTTTCCATATTATTAAGTTCCTTCATAAACCTTGCCATCCTTCTTAAATCTTCTTCGTCATCTGTTCAACCAGGTACTAAAACATGTCTAACTCACATTTTTGTATTGCATTCATCAACAAACTTAATGGCTTCTAATATATTAGTGTTTGGTCGCGATGTCAAATTAATGTGTTTTTCATTATCTATGTGTTTTAAATCTGCTAAAACTAAATCTGTATATTCAAGAAGTTCTTTTCATTTATTTTTTACTTTATCAATTGAATTATATGTTCCAAAACATGTGTCTAAGCATGTGTTTATGTTTAATTCTTTTAATTTTTTAAATAATGAAATGCAAAAATCGATTTGTGTTGTTGCTTCACCACCCGATAAAGTGACTCCACCATTTTTATAAAAAGACTTATTTTTATTATATAAATTTACAACTTCATCTATTGTAATCATTTTATCTCTAGTAAATTCAAGTGTTTCTGGATTATGACAATACTTGCACCTTAACAAACAACCTTGCAAGAATATTACTAAACGTAACCCTGGACCATCAACAGCACCAAAAGTTTCGATACTGTTATAATATCCAACTGTATTATTTTCTGTTATCATCATTTTTACCTAAAAAAGAGGAAGTATATTCCTCTTTAATTACATAGATTCATGGAAGGTTCTTGATATAACTTCTTCTTGTTGTTCTTTTGTTAATTTAACAAAGTTAACTGCATATCCTGAAACCCTTATAGTTAATTGAGGGTAGCTTTCAGGGTGTTTTTGTGCATCTCTTAAAATTTCTCTATCCAGAACATTTACATTTAAGTGATGTCCACCATGACCCATATATCCATCTAACATATTTACTAAGTTTTCTATTTGTTGTTGTGATGCTTTTGTTTTCATAACAATCTCTCCTTTTCTTACTTATATTATATAATCTTTTAAGTTTATTTTAAACTATTTAGGCAATTTGCCTGAAATTTTTATTTCTCCTGGTATTATCATATCTTCATCTTTTCCTAATGCATTAGGAATTACTGAGAATGTATTTGATATACCATCAGCAGCATGTTTGAAAGGTATTTTTGAAACAGATGCTAATGAAGCAACAGCTCCTGAACAATCTCTTCCATGCATAGGATTTGCTCCAGGTGCGAAAGCCTCTGGATATCTTCTTCCACATGGTGTATCACCTGTTGATTTACCATATACTACATTTGATGTAATAGTTAAGACTGACATTGTTGCCTCAGAACCCCTGTATGTTTTATGAGATCTTACCTTATTCATAAATATTTTAACAATATCCTTAGCTAAGTTATCAACTCTATCATCATCGTTTCCATATTTTGGGAAATCTCCTTCAGTTTTATAAGAAACTACAATACCATTTTCGTCTCTTACTGGATAAACCTTAGCATATTTGATTGCTGATAATGAATCAGCAACTACTGATAGTCCTGCAATACCTGTAGCAAAGAACCTATGAACCTCTGTATCATAGAAACACATCTCTGCACTTTCATAATAATATTTATCGTGCATGTAGTGAATAACATTTAGTGTATTTACATATTTATCTGCAACCCACGACATCATATTATCAAGTTTTTTTCAAACTTCGGCAAAGTCTAATGGACCATCACCTGTTTGAACTGGTTCAAAAATTGGTGTTATTTGTTCCTTAGATATCTCATCAATTCCACCATTTATTGCATACAATAATGTTTTAGCCAAGTTTGTTCTTGCTCCAAAAAATTGCATTTGTTTACCAACTTTCATTGGTGAAACACAACAAGCAATAGCATAATCATCTCCATGAGTAGTTCTCATTATGTCATCATTTTCATATTGCATTGATGAAAACATAATTGAGTATTTTGAACAAAATTCTTTAAAATTATTTGGAAGATTTGTTGATCATAAAATAGTTAAATTGGGTTCTGGTGAAGGTCCCATGTTAGATAAAGTATGTATATATCTATAACAGTTTTTTGTAACTAATGTACGTCCATCCAAACCAATTCCACCAATTGATTCAGTAGCTCAGACAGGGTCTCCTGAAAAAATTTGATTGTATGCAGGAGTACGAGCAAATTTTACTATTCTTAATTTCATAACTAAATGATCAACCAGCTCTTGAGCTTCTTCTTCGGTAAGGATTCCTTTTTTGAAATCTCTTTCTATATAAATATCTAGAAATGTAGCAGTTCTACCAAATGATTCTGCTGCTCCATTATTTTGTTTAATAGCTGCTAAATATGCTAAATATGTAAAGTTAAATGCTTCTAAGGCGTTTTTAGCTGGCTTAGAAACATCAAAACCATAACTTGAAGCCATTTTAGTTATATCTTTTAATGCTGAAATTTGTTCAGATATTTCTTCTCTTAGCTTTATTTTGTCCTCTGTCATTTCACCATCATATAATGTAGCATCTTTAATTTTTTGCTCTATTAGAAAATCTGATCCATATAGAGCTAATCTTCTATAATCTCCAATTATTCTACCTCTTCCATATGTGTCTGGTAAACCTGTAACAATATGGCTTTTACGGATTTTTCTCATATCTGGAGTATATGCATCAAAAACCCCTTGGTTATGTGTTTTTCTATACTTAGTAAAAATTTCTTTTACTCTATCTGAAACTGTGAAACCATATGATTCATTTGCTTGAACTGCCATGTTAATTCCTCCCCATGGCATAAGAGCTCTTTTAAAAGGTTTTTCTGTTTGTAATCCCACAACTTTTTCAAGTTCTTTTTTTATATATCCCGCAGCATGTGATGTTATTGTTGATGGAACATCATCATCAACATCTAAAACACCTCCAGCTTCTCTTTCCTTCTTAGTAAGTTCCATTATTTCTGCTCACAACTTATTTGTATTTTCAGTAGGACCTTTCAAGAAAGAGTCATCACCTATGTAAGGTGTATAATTTTTTTGAATGAAGTCTCTAACATCAACTTCATCAACCCATTCACCAGGTTGAAATCCTTCTCATTCTTTAAATTTCATTTTTTCTCTCCTTTGATATATATTATAAACCTTATTAGAATTTTTTCTAAAAAAAGTTGTATTTTTTAATATATTTTATAAAATAGAGAATAGTTTATTGATAAAAAATACTAAAATTTATTTAGTAAATTTTAGTATTTTTTATTTTGCAAGTTTTTGTACTTCTTTACCATAATATGCATCTAAATAAAGTTTTTTAATATCTTCTATTAATGGATATCTCGGATTTGCTCCAGTGCATTGATCATCAAATGCATCTTCTGACATCTTATCTAAAGAGTTTAAAAATGCTTGTTCATCTACTCCATAATCTTTAAAGCTTGACTTTAATTCTACTTCTTTTGTTAAAGTTTGTATTTTTTCTATTAAGGAATCAACAAGTTCTTCATCACTTTTACCTTTAACACCAACAAACTTGGCCATATTTGCATATTTTTCCATAGAGTTTTGTGTCTCATATTGTGAAAAGTAACCTTGTTTTCCACCCTCCATAACACATGCAGCATTATATCTTATTACATAAGGTAAAAGTATAGCATTTGCAGCTCCATGTATTACATTATGATAACCACCGACTTTATGTGAAAGTGAATGAACAATACCTAAAAATGCATTAGCAAATGAAATTCCTGCAAACGCTGCACCATTCATTACTTTTTCTCTAGCTTCTTTATCTGTTGAACCGTCTTTATATGCTCTTGGTAGGTATTCAAAAATGTTTTTTGCCCCCTGTAAGGCATAAGAATCTGTATAATCAGTAGACATAACCGAAACATATGATTCCATACAGTGAGTTAAAGCATCTAAAGCAGGAGCATTAGTAGCGCCTTTAGGTACTGTCATTGTTAATGAAGGGTCTATTATTGCCATATTTGGTGTTAATGAATAGTCAGCAAGAGGGTATTTTTTATGGTCTTGATCATCAGTTATAACTGAGAATGGAGTCACTTCTGATCCAGTACCAGAAGTTGTTGGTATACAAATCATTTTAGATTTTCTACCTGTCAATGGATATTTAACAATTCTTTTTCTTATATCTGCAAATGTTACAGCCAAATCTTTGAAATCAATTTCTTCTTCACTTTCATAATATAATCACATTAATTTAGCAGCATCCATCGAAGAACCTCCGCCGATACCAATTATTGCATCGGCTTTTAAAGATTCAAGTAATTTTGCTCCTTTTAAAGTAGTTGATAACATTGGATTTGGTTCAACATCATCAAAAATGGTATATTTTATTTTTAATTCATCTAATCTTGAAGTTAATCTTTTTCCATATAATTTGTTTATAACTTTATCAGTAACTATAAACACATTATTTATATTTCAGTCTTTAAGGTCTTCAAGAGCCACTTCTAATGAACCATATTTATGATAAATTTTTTCTGGTAATCTTAGTCATTGCATATTTTCTCTTCTTTCCACAAGTGATTTAACATTTAATAAATTTAAGGGTGTAACATTTTGTGAAAATGAATTACCTCCTTTTGTTCCACATCCAAGAGTTAAACTTGGTTCCAAAATAAAGTTATACATATCTCCTACTCCACCTAATGAGGAAGGAGAGTTAATTAATAATCTTCCAGGGTTTAATGTTTTAAACTTATCTATTTTTTCTACAGAGCTTTTTCTATTTATAAATAAAGAAGCTGTGTGCCCAGGACCTAATTTCAGAACATCCTCTGCTTTTTTAATTGCATCATCAAAGTTTTTAGCTTTATATAATGTTGCATATGTTGAAAGTTTTTCATGGGCTAAGGCTTCATCGTGATCAGTTCTTTCTGCTTCAACTAATATAAATCTTGTAGTTTCAGGTACTTTTATTCCAACTAAATTTGCAACCTCTAATGCACTTCTACCAACTAATTCAGCATTTAATAGACCAAACTTTCCTTCCTTAAACATGGATTTTCTAAATTTATTTTTCTCTTCTTCTTTAGTTACTATATAAGTATTTTTCTTTTCAAAAGACTTAACTACCTTATCATAAATTGATTCCAGTACAATAACCGAGTTCTCTGTTGCACATACAACTCCGTTATCAAATGTGTTTGATTGTACAATAGATGATGTTGCAAGTTCAATATTAGCAGTATCGTCAATTATTGCGGGTGCATTACCAGCTCCAACACCAATTGCTGGGACACCAGAAGAATATGCAGCCTTTACCATTCCTGGTCCACCAGTTGCAAGAATGATGTTTGAGTTTTTCATAACATACTCAGTTCCTTCAAGTGAAGGAGATTCAATCCAACCTATAATATTTTTCGGTGCCCCTGCCTTTACAGCTGCTTCAAGAACAATTCTTGCTGCCTCAACAGTACATTTTTTAGCACCTGGATGTGGTGATATGATAATTGCATTTCTAGTTTTTAAACACAATAAACACTTAAAAATTGCAGTAGCTGTAGGGTTTGTTGTTGGAATAACAGCTCCAACAACACCTATAGGTTCATAAACCTTTTCTAATCCACCAGGTTCATTTTCCATAAAGGTACCAACAGTCTGCAAGTTTTTGTATTTGTTATATATAAACTCACTGGCATAATGATTTTTTAATATTTTGTCTTCGACAATTCCCATTTTTGTTTCTTCTTTTGCTAACTTTGCTAAATAAATTCTATTTTCATTTGCTGCAAGAGCTGCCATTTTGAATATATAATCCACCTTTTCTTGTGAAAAATGTGAAAATTCTTCAAATGCAACTTGCACTTTTTTAAATAAGTCTTCTAATTCCTTCATAATTTCCTCCATTTTTATTATAATTCTTTTTACTAAAATTGTAAAATTTTCTAAAAATTTTGCATTGTTTGTTAAAAAATCTAATAGTGCTTTAGATGTTCTACTTGTATAAAAATACTGGGGTTCATTATTTATATTAAAAAGTATAAAAATTATTATGTTTTATATCAATTCAAAAATAAAAAAATGTTCAAAATATTGAACATTTAAAATATTATTTATGAACATTAAGTAATTCATTTATTTTAAGTTATATTATATTTTTATTTCTAAAATAATAAATTTCTTGGAGTTCTTGGAAATGGAATAACATCTCTAATGTTGCTTGCACCAGTAATATACATAATAAGTCTTTCAAATCCCAAACCAAAGCCTGATGACTTATAATATCCAAAATTTCTTAATTCGTTGTATCAAGATAAACCTTTAACATCAATTTTCAATTCTTCACATCTTGCAACAAGTTTTTCATAATTATCTTCTCTTTGACTACCACCAACTAATTCACCAATACCTGGAACTAATAAATCAGTTGCAGCAACTGTTTTTCCATCTGAGTTTTGTTTCATATAAAATGCTTTAATTTCTTTAGGGTAGTTTGTGATAAATGTTGGTTTTTCAAAATGCTTTTCACATAAAAATCTTTCATGTTCTGTGCCTAAATCTAAACCAAAGAATATGTTTTTTTCTTCAAAGTTTTGGCCATTATCAACAGCTTTTTTTAGTACTTCAATTGCATCTGTATATGTTATTCTCTCAAAATTAGAGTTTGAAATGTGCTTCAATTTATTTATTAAACCTTTTTCTAAGTTTTTGTCACAAAACTCTAATTCATCACTACATTTGTTAAACACTTCATTTATTATAAATTTAATCATTTTTTCGATAAGTGCAATATTAAAATTTAAATCTTCGAACGCAATTTCAGGTTCAATCATCCAAAACTCAGCTGCATGTTTTGAAGTATTAGAATTTTCTGCTCTAAAAGTTGGTCCAAATGTGTAAATTTTCTTAAATGCTTGAGCATATGCTTCACCATTTAATTGGCCTGAAACAGTTAAACAAGCTTTTTTACCAAAGAAATCTTTTTCGTATTCATCATTTTTCAATGTTGTAACTATAAATGATTCCCCAGCACCTTCTGCATCATTTTCAGTAATTATTGGAGTAGTTACATATACATAGTTTTCTTCCTGGAAAAACCTATGAATTGCATATGCTGCAACTGATCTAATTTTAAATATAGATTGGAAAGTTTTTGTTCTTGACCTAAGATGAGATATTTCTCTTAAAAACTCTAGTGAATGTTCTTTCTTTTGTAAGGGATAGTCTTGTGAAGCTTCATCTAATATGACTATGTCTTCAGCTTGAATCTCAAGTTTTTGTTCTTTATCAGGTGTTAAAAGGATTTTACCTATTACTTCAATTATAGAACTAACTCTAACTTGAGAAATATCATTAAAATTATCAAGATTGCTTTTATAAACAACTTGTAAATCAAGTAAACTTGTACCATCATTTATAACTAAAAATCCTACTGCTTTACCAGGTCTATTAGATCTAACTCTTGCAACGACTTTAACTTCTTGTTCATTTTTGATATTTTTCCCTTTTAATAGTTCATAAATTTCCATGATGTCTCCTTTTTTAAATTTATAATAATTGTTTAAATAATTAAATTAGTTGCTACTTTTATTTAAATTAAAACTAAACTCAATAAAATATTATCTCTATTTTACCTTTAATCTCAAAAAATTCTAGTAGCGAGTCACATATTGCTGTATCCCCGGCTTTTAATTTTACATTATTAATTTTACCTTCACCACTTAGTATTGTAAAGTTCATTCATTTAGCATCTAAAGGTTTTATGTAAGTAAATTTTTCTTGGACATTTATTTTGTTAATAGAAAAAAATTCAGATTCAAAATTAAAGTCTTTTTTATCTGTAATAATATTTTCCATAGTATCAGGTATGACAATGTTATTTAAAGAGTCTTCTATATGTAATTCTCTTTTTTTTCCATTATCAATTCTATCATAATCATAAAGCCTATATGTTATATCACTAGACCTTTGTAACTCAAAAAGAGTTACATTTGGTGTTATGGCGTGAATTTTACCTGGTTCAACATATAAAAAATCCCCTTTTTTAATACTTACTTTATTTAAAATTGAATCTCATTTATTATCTTCTATAGCTTTTTTAAATTCACCAATGTTTTTTGCTGAATGACCATAAATTAATTTAGAGTTTTCTTCACAATCTATAATGTATCAACTTTCAGGTTTACCAAGAGAGTTGTGCTTTCTTAATGCATACTCATCAGTAGGGTGAACTTGGACTGATAAATTATCATTAGCAGTAATTATTTTAGCTAAAATTGGAAATTCTCCTGGATAATTTCCAAAAAAAGTTCTATTTGTATTGTAAAAATCAAGTAAAGATACTTTTTTATCATCTAGCATCAAATAAGACATACCATTTGGATGTGCACTTAAAACTCACGCTTCTCCGATATTGTCATTTCCAATATTGTAGCCAAAATCTTTTAATTTTTGACCACCCCAAATTTTTTTAGAAAAATAAGGTTCAATTTTAATTATATCTGCCATAATATCTCCTAAGACTCTGAATTCATAAAATGATATATTAATAAATCGTTTAAATAATTAAAAGGAACTGAATTAGATATATGTCCTTTATAAATAGATTCGTCAGGATTATCAACAATTAATGTATGTATTGATGATAAATATTGAACTATATTTGGTGACGCAACTTTACCAGATATATAAATTATTTTTCTATTTTTACGTCCAATTTCAGTTATAAATTTATCTAATCTACTTGAGTTACCATATCTTGTAAAGAATATGAATACATCATTTTCTTTAGAGCTATCTGTTCTTTCTTTTAAAGTATCTTGATCACTATCCAATAAGAAAGTATCTAAATTATTTTTATAAAAAAAGTTTGATAATTCTTGTGCAGGACCTGATAATAAGTTTTCTCAATAACATATAAAAGCTCTTGAAGAATTTCTTATAACAGTTAATGTTTGAAATATATCTTTTTTTTCAATTAATGCATAGTTTTGTTTGATTATATTAATATAACCCTGAACAACATTTTCATCGTTTTTTGCAACATTTATTTTTTGGTTTTCAACATCATTAGCAAGAGAAATTGCAAAATCTCTAAATCCTTTAATATTTAATTTTTTTAATAAACCATAAATTGCACTATATCCTGTTCCGGCCTCTTGTGCCATTCTTTCTATTTTCATATTTGTATCGACAATTTCTTTTAAATGACTTTTTATAAAATCTACAATTTTCTTTTCTTTAATTGTCAAATCATTTTCATCAATAGTAGTTAACTTACTTAAAAAAGACCTCATTATTTCTCTCCTTATGTTTTAAATTCTTTCTTTATATATTCATTACATAATTCTGCAATCATGGCTGCATTATCTGTACAATACTTAAGATTCGGTACTAGTATCTTAAATATATTATACTTGGTTCCAATGGAAAAAATTCTATTTCTTAAAAAATTATTAGCACTAACTCCACCTGCTAAAGATATTGTTTTAGGTTTAAAATAATTTATTGCATTTTCAAACCCTTCAAGTAAATAATCAATAGCACTTTTTTGAAAAGAAGCACAAAAATCATTAATTTCTAACGAATTATTTGACATAGCTTTTCTTATTAGATTAATACTTGCTGTTTTTAAACCAGAGAAGGAGTAATTAAATTTATCAATGATTTTCATTTTAGGAAATATATAAGCATCATCTCTTCCAAGTTTTGCTCTTTTATCAATTTCTGGACCACCTGGATAAGGTAGTCCTAGTACCCTTGCAACTTTATCAAAACACTCACCTATAGCATCATCAATAGTTGAACCTATTATATCAAATTTTAGTGGTTTTTTTATAAATTGTATTTGTGTGTGACCGCCACTAACAACTAAAGACAAAACTGGATAAGTAAATTTTTCCTCGATATTTGCAGAATAAATATGACCTTCCATATGGTTTAAAGGAATAGTAGGAATTTTATAATAATAACCAATTGTATTTGCAACTAACCTACCAATTATTAAACTACCTATTAAACCTGGGTTATTAGTATATGCAATATAATCAACATCTTCTATTTTTATTCCACTCTCATTTATAGCATCAATCAATACAAATGGGAAGTTTTTAGTATGAAGTCTGGAAGCTAACTCAGGAACGACTCCACCATGTATTATGTGATCTTTGATTTGACTCGATATTATGTTAGACTTAATTATTCCATTTTCCATAACAGAGACACTAAACTCATCACAACTGGACTCTATGGCTAATATTAGCATTAAAAAACCCCATTTCATAAAAAAAACCAATTAAAGGTTTTTATTGTTTTTTATATCTATCAATCATTTTTTTGTGTCAATTAAGCGTTGATTGCTACTACCACGAAAATCTAATGAAGGGTCATAAAGTTCTTGAACTCATCTACCATCAACTAAAATATCAATTTCATGTAATATTTTAAATCTATATAGTTCTTCTTCACCATTATTTCTTTGATTATAAATTTCCTCAATGGTAAATCCTGTATACAATCAGATGTTAAGACCCGTTTCTTTTTTTATTCTTTTTATTAATTTATAAACTTCTTTTGCACTAAACATTGGGTCGCCACCAGAAAATGTAACACCGCTCAAAAGTGGGTTTGATTTCAAGTCAGAAATTATTTGCTTTTCATAATTTTGATCAAAATCCTTACCTAGTTTAAAGCTTCAACTTAATAAATTATGGCAGCCTTTGCAAGCGTGTAAACAGCCAGCAACATATATTGAATATCTAATTCCAGGTCCATCGCTTATTGTTTCCTTAAATATTTTAAGAATTTTCATTATATTGTTTTAAATGTTTTACTCTCTCGCTTTCTTCGGCTTGTTTTCCTGAGTTTCATCCATCTAAATCACCAACTAAATAACCAGTAATTCTTCTAGTTCTTGAAATGTCATTTGCACCACATTTTGGACAATTTAATTGAATTAATGATGTGTAATGGCATTTTTTACATCTATCAACTGGATGGTTTAAGCTACCATAATTTATACCACTTTTTTTCATAAAATCAACAACAGATAAGATTGCATGTAGATTTTTTTTAGCTTCTCCATCTAATTCAATATAACTAATATTTCCACCCAAAGTAAGTTCGTGGTAGGCAGCTTCAATTATAATTTTTTTATATGCTGTCAAATTGTAATAAACTGGAACGTGATTAGAATTTGTAAAGTAATCTCTTGATGTTACTTCATTTATTGTACCAAATCTTGATTTTGTAATTTTAGCCATTCTACCTGCGACTGATTCAGCAGGAGTTGCTATAACTCCATAATTTAAGTGTGTCTTTTCTTTTCATTCCTGTGCAACTTTATTCATTTCTTTAACGACTTCTAAACCAAGATCTTGTGCTTCATCACTTTCTCCATGATGCAATCCAATAAGTGCCTTTAAACTTTCTGCTAAACCTACAAATCCAATTGTTAGAGTTCCTTTTAAAAACACTTCTTCAACACTGTCATTTACCTTTAACAATTCTCCACCAGTTAAAACATTATTTTTCATTAAAAATGGGAATTCTTTTGCAATTGCAGATATTTGAAATTTATATCTATTATATAATTGTTGACAAATATCATTTGAAATTTTATTTACTTTGTTAAGAAATAAAAACTTTATTTCATCTCTATTAGTTCTTTCTCTATCAATATAAGAATTAATCAATAATCCTTTTTCTTCTAAAAGTTCTAAAGCTAAATAAGGTAAATTTATAGATGTGAATGAAAGATTTCCTCTACCAACGCTTGTTTTTTCACCATTAATATTTTCAAAAACTCTTGTTCTACATCCCATGGTTGCAGGTTCAAACATTCATCTATTTTCATCATTAATATCTCATTTTTCATGTTTATTATAAGGTTGATCTAAAAACATAAAATTAGGAAATAATCTTGTACTTGTTGTTTTTAAAGCATCTAAAAATAAGTCAAAGTTTCTAGTATTTCAGTCATTTATACTATCTCAATCGTTTTGGTTCAAATTGTCAGCTCTTTTTTTATCTAAGTCTGAAAAGTTAATACCTTCTTTAACTTTAAAAATAACTATTGGAAATATTGATGTTTCACCATTTCCTAATCCGTTTCTAAGTGCTTTAAATAAAGATTTTATAACTTGTCTACCTTCATTTGAAGTATCAGTACCTAAATTTATTGATGAGAAAACAACTTGATTTCCACCTCTAGAATGCTGGGTATTTAGGTTGTAAATAAAACCTTCCATAGCTTGGTCTGTGTCAGATATAACTTTTTTGTTTGCATTATTAACAAGTTTTTGAACAACTTTTTTAGGAATTTCAAATGATTTAAGTTCTTCATATAGTTTATCCACATTTGTGTTGTTCAATCCAATATAATCAGCACTTTCAATTATATTTCTTAATACTTCGCTTTCAAAGTTTACATCTAAGATTTCAAGATATGAAATAATGTTTTCAAATAATCTTTTTATAAATGACTTAGCTACTCCTTTTGCCATAAAAAAGTCAAATGCTGGTATTGCTTGTCCACCATGCATCTCATTTTGAGCAGTTTGAAATACAATTGCAGCAAGTTCTGCATATACAGCAATAGATTTGGGTTCTCTAATGTAACCATTTCTTGTGTAAAAACCATTTTTAAAGATTTCATCAAGATTATATTGAACACAAGTTGCAGATTTTGTAGCATAATAATCTAAATCATGAATATGTATAAGTGATTTTCTATGTAGATCTGCGATTTTTTTTTCAAGTAAATTATCTAAAGCATACTCTTTTGAAGTAATTGATGCAAATTTCATCATTTTTCCACTTGGAGTATCTCCACTCATGTTAGCATTTTCATTTTTTAAATCATTATTTTCAACTGATATTATTGATGATATTTCATTAGATAAATTTTTTGTGTTTGTCATACAATTACCTCCATTTTTATAGATTAATATTATAACATAATTAATTGTTTAGTAATTCTATTGATGATTCCAATGCTAATTCACACATTTTCATAAAATTATTTTGTCTTTCTTCAGAAGTTGTTATTTGATTAGTTATGAAACTATCAGAGACAGTTAATAAACAACCTGCTTTCTTATTGGTAACTATTGCATTAGCAAATAAAGCAAAAGACTCCATTTCAACAACATCTAAATTATTTTTATTAGCAAATTCAAGAGAGTCCCCTAATCTGTAAAAAACATCAGAAGAGTGTGCTGTTCCAGTAAATATATTATATTTAAGTCTTTCAGCTACATCATTTATTTTTTCAAAAACTTCTTTACTGGCTGGAATAATAGTTTCATCTATGTTTGCAGCAAGTTTAGCATAATTATTTTCGCCAAAAGCATCTTTAACATTATAAATATCATATACATTTATCTTTTCATTATAACTACCAGCTGACCCAACCCTTATAATATAATCAACATCATAAAACTTAAAAAGTTCATATGAATAAATCCCGATGCTTGGGCAACCCATTCCACTACCTGCAATAGTGATTTTGTTTCCTTTATAAAAACCTGTGTATATATACATATTTCTTGTTTCATTTACTAGTTTATAATCTTCTAAAAAAGTTTCTGCTATTTTTTTTGCTCTTAAAGGGTCGCCGGGCATTAAAACTATACTCCCTATTTCCTCTTTTTTAGCACTTATATGTGGTGTCATTATTAATCCTTTCTTTAATAAAAAATAAACCATTTATAAACTTTAAAAACCCATATTTAAACTAAATGTTTTTTAGTATAAATTTATTATACTTAAAATATTTAAATATTTATATATAATTAAATTTAGGTGAAATATATGGATTTTAACTTAATAAAGAAGCCAATAAAGAAGCCAATCCTTTGGTTTGGTTCAATAACTTTTGTTATGGTATTAATTTCATTAGTGATAATTTTAGTACTACCCTTAGAAAAAAAAGATAAAGTAGTATACTGTTGCATAATTGAGCTTAATTTTCTATTAATTTATTTTATTGCAACAATGATTAATTTAAGTAAGTCTTCAGTAAGCTTATTTTACAAAATTGAAATAACAAAAGAAGATGATAATTCAGATTATGAAGTAACTGTAATAAAATCTTCATTTTCAAATATTTTTTTAATAATTTTAGTTGTAGTAGCTTATTTTGTTGAACTATCTAGTGGGTCAATAATAACTAAAGATTCATGATTAAGCGTTGCTAAGAAAACCTTTTGGGTGTATTTAATTTTATTATGTATAAATTCAGTCTACCTTTGATTGTACTTCGGTGTAACTGCTTACTTAATTAATCAAATTGAGGACTTTAAAATTAAATACATAGAGTACTATAAGAAAAGTAAAGAAAACTCTATTCTTTAATTAAGACTATTTTTTTTATTTTTTTTCCTTCAGAATGAAATTTTGTTTCATATTCTGTAGCAATATTGTCAGTTAATAATTCTTGATTAGAATACAAATCATCACAATTTAAAATTACTTTAAAATTAGTTTTTTTAACCTCTTCTAGTGTAAATAAATATAAATTTTCATTATCTGTTTTCATTTCTATTGAACCATTTTTTTTCAATAACCTATAATATAAATCTAAATATTTTATAAATGTAAGTCTATATTTTGTATGTCTTTTTTTTGGCCAAGGGTCTGAAAAATTTAAATAAATTTTATATATAGATTCATTTGAAAAAAAAGTATCCAGACTTAGTGCATCAAGATTTAGAAATCTTAAATTATTTTTTGGTGTTTCAAAATTACTAATAGCCTTTTTTAAAGCCACACCAATTACTGTTCTTTCTTTTTCAATAGCAATAAAATTTAAGTCATTCGTAGTTGATTTTTGAATAATAAAATTTCCTTTGCCACATCCTATCTCTATATTTATATCGTTATTGTTATCAAATTTGTTATTACATTCTTCATAGTTTTTGTTAGATAACATTCATATAGAGTTGTTTTTTATAAAATCAATCGTTCAATTTTTATTTCTTAATCTCATTTTTCTCCTATAGTATTACGTTTACATAAAATACATATGTTATTCCAAAAAATATAGTTACAGAAACCATATCAATAAAGGTTGAAAGAATTGGTGAAGCCATTATAGCTGGATCTAACTTCATTTTTTTTGCTATTAATGGTAATAATCCACCGACAAGTTTTGAAATTATTAAACTTAAAAAGAGAGCAATTGATGTAATTGCGATAGTATATCATACAATTGCACCTGATAAGTCACCTTTAAATTGAATCGCATAAATTATAAGTGATCGTATTAAATTTATAAAAACAAGAACTAAACCTGTTAGGATTGAAACTCTAAATTCTTTTCAAAGTACTCTACCAAAATCTTTTGTTGTTACTTCTTTTAATGACATTGCCCGAACAACCATAGTTGATGATTGGATTACACTGTTACCTGAAGTGCTTGATATTACATTTGTAATGGGAAGAATCATAATTACAATATAAAAAAATCCTGACATTATATTTAATGAACCGTTATTATCAATGTCTAAATTTATAAAAGCCTTTAAGAATAAAAATATAATCACTTGAGTAAATGTTGCTAATGTCATTAACAATATTAGTCATATACATCTTGACTTCATCATTTTTCATATGCTTGTTTTAAAATATTCATCCTCAGTAGGAGTAATTGCAGCCATTTTATGAATATCTTCAGTAACTTCTTCTTCAATAACTTCGAATACATCATCAAAAGTTACAACTCCTACAAGTTTTTTTTGACTATTTGTCACAGGTATTATTGATAATTCATATTTTTTAAATAAATCAATAACTGTTTCTTGATGATCTCTTGTATAAGCTGAAATAAATCTTTCGTCCATTACATCATTTACTTTCAATTCGTGACTTTCAAATAGTAAAGATTTAAGATCAACAACTCCTTTTAAGTTATTTAGTTTATCAACAACAAAAAAAGTGTTTTGCTCTTCTAATGAATCAATGTTATTTTTTAACTCTTCAATACATTCCTTAATAGTTCAATTATCTCTGAATCTAATATATTCAACATTCATAATGCTACCAACAGTGTCATCATCATATTTTAAAATTGTGTTCAATTGAGCTCTAGACTCAGGTGTTGATGACCTTAATATTTTTTTAACAATGTTTGAAGGCATTTCTTCGAGAATATCTACAATATCATCACTATATAAATTTTCAAAGATTTCACTTATTTCTTTAGAGTTCATTGCTGCAATTACTTCTTCTTGAATTTCTGGATCAAGATAAGGAAATAACTCCGCACTTTGATCGGTTGTAAGAAGTCTGATTAAAAGAATGATTTTATTCTCTTCTAATTCATATAAAGCTTCTGCTAAGTCATATGGATAATATTTATCTACATAATCTCTTAAACTTTTAACATCATGTTTGTCAATAAACTCATTTATTTTATCTATAATTTCTTGATTTTTCGTATCCGTACTCATATTTTTCCTTTACTTTTTCAATAAATAATTAAGTTCTTCTGGTACTTCTAATTTTAATTCTGAAGAGCTTCCAATTAAGTCTCCCATAAAATTTTTAATACCTAATTCTTTTAACCTTTTGTATATTATATAACTATTAACGCCAGTTGCAATAATCTTAGATTCAATTTTTTCTGAAATTTTTATTGCTTCTAATATGATTTGTTTATAAAATTCATTTCCATTTATATGCTGTGAAACCTCTTCGACTAAAAAAATAAAATCAGGTTCATAACAATGGATTAAACCATAATCAGATAGTTCGGTTCCAAAGTTTGATATTGAAATTTTAAAGTTATTACTCTTTAAAAACATTATATTGTTTTTTAAAACAACTTTATTATTGATTTCTTTATCCATTTTAAAATTTAATACAATGTTTTTTAAATTTAGTTTAAGGTTTTTTAATTTAAATAAAAATTCGTCTTTATCAAATTCCGAACTTGACAAATAGTCACTATCATAGTTAACAAAAATTAGTTTTTGGATTATTTCTTTTGAATATTTTCTTGATAAATCTTTCAAAGAATTCAGACTAATATATCTTAAAAATAAACTTGATAACCCCATATCATCAATTAATTTTTCATTTGGTTTAAAATTGGATGAATCAAATTCTTCGCCATTAATCATCCCATTTAAATAATATCCTTCAAAACTTCAATTAATAATATTATAAATAGGTTCATATAAGGTTGTGTGTAAATTTAAATTAACAACCTCATTTAATGAAGCGATTTTTCTAATTTTATTTTTATCTAATAAAATTTCGTTTGGTTTAGCTATTAGATTAAAATCATCAACAATTGTTGCTTGATTCTTAATTAAATAATTATTGAAATCACTTAATTTATCTAAATCATTTGAATGTATACCATAAATGCTGTTAGCACTCCTAATATTTATTTTTATTTTATGATTTTTAATTGTAAATACATTTTTTATACTTTGGAATAATTTAAACAATTTTAATAAATCTTTATTTTTATCTATTTGTAAATTGACATCGTTACCTAGAGGGATAAAAACACCAAACGTTTTATAATTAGGTTTAAAAAAAATTGCATTATCAAAGTTTTTAGTTATGTTATTATAACAATCGCTTGCTACACTGCTAAATATATAATCTCTAATTACATTACTAACCTTGTTTTCAAACTTTTCAAAACTAGCAATGTAAAAGTTACAATAGATTGCATATCTAATTTTTTTTTGCATTATTAAATCAAGTATTTGAAAATGTGCAGATGAAAAGTTTAAATAATGTTCATTTTCATAGACAACAATATTTTGTAATTTTAAAGCATGAATATAGATCTGGTCTACTGTCTGAGCTAATAAATAAATTATGTATGAAACAAATGTTGTTATTAAAACTATTAACATTTTAAGATTTAACGATTCTATATTGTTTTCTATAAAGTTTCATGATAATAAAGCAATGAAAATAGTTAGTATGTTTAATGAGACCAACAATCATAAAGAGGTTTTCTTTAAAAAATATCTTTTCAAAATACTTGTTATAAATGGAACTGTATAAAAAATAATAATTAAAGTTCTTGAAAACCCTTCATTTATAGAACCAAAATATTGTGAAAATAAACTTGAAAATACAAATAGATTTAGTATGTTTCAAGTAGCGACTCCTATAGATGCATATCAACTTACAAAAAACACTAATAGTCAAAATGAAATAACTGGAACAAATATTGTTAAAAACAAATTGGTTTTATCTGCCATGATTATACTACTTATAGCTATTGTAAATGTTGATAAAAAACCAAAAATGATTCCTAAAAAAAATTGATAATATAAACTAATTTTAGCAAATAAATGTCTTGAGAATCCTCAAGTAAATAAATAAAAGACAAAAATTATCAAGGAATAAGAAAGAATTATCAATATTGAAGATCATATATCCATAATAATCACAAACCTTTCTTATTCTTTAATCGAACATAAAAAAATGGTGGAGATGGCGGGAATCGAACCCGCGTCCAAAATACTCCGACCCATAGCTTCTACAGTTTATTTAGTTTTGTTTTACTTGTAGAAATAAACTAACAAAACTTCTACAAGTTTTTGTGGATTTGAGATTCAAGTTTAATTCCCACTAATTAAACTCTATTGTACTAGGTAATACGTTAAAATATGAAGCACAAAAACACATTTTAACGTTGAATGCTATAAGCCTTTGCTTATTAAGCTGCTAATGCAACTCCAGCTGATGCATTATTGATCATGAATGCTGGCATTTCAAACTCGTTTTTATTTTCGTTTGCATTTTATCAAACCTAGAAGTATTTAGGTCTACCAAACCACTGCAACTATGAGTGAAAATATCCTGTCGAAACCAGGACACCCCCATAAGATAATTATAAAACATTTTGCCAAAATTTTTTTATTAATTTTTTGTAAATCTTTGTAATTTTCTTTCAACATCACGTTTTTTAATTACCTCTCTTTTATCATATAATTTTTTACCTTTTGCAAGCCCAATCTCAAGTTTAGCAAAGTTCCCTTTTAAATACAGTTTGAGTGGAACTATTGTTAGTTTTTCAAGTTTGACTTGTTGAATAATTTTTTTAATTTGCTTTTTGTGTAAAAGTAAAGTTCTATTTCTGGTTGCATCAAAATAAATATTATTTGCGAATTCATACTTCTTTATATTCATGTTAATTATTTCAGGAATACCTTTTCTAATAAGAATAAATGATTCATCAATTGATACATTTTTTGCTCTTATCGATTTAATTTCTGGTCCCGATAATACCAAACCAGCCTCAAAAGTTTCAAGGATAAAATAGTTAAAATATGCTTTTTTATTTTTTAATATTACATACTCTCCCATAAAATGCTCCTTTAAATTAAAACAAAATCAATAACTCTTTTTTTAACATCTGCATTTTTTACTTTAACTTTAACAATTTGTCCAAGTCTTAAAGTATTATTGTTCTTATTAATCATAATGCCTTTTTCAGTGTCATAAACATAGTCTTTAAGTTCTGATATATGAACCAATCCTTCTACACAATTTGATAATTGGACAAAAATACCAAACTTTAACACTGCTGAAATTACACCACTATATTCAAAATTTATTTTATCTTTCATGAATTCACACATACAAACTTTATTTACTTCACGTTCAGCAGAAACAGCATTTCTTTCAGTTTCATTTATAATACTTGAAGCTTTAGAGATAAACTTCTCATTATTTTTAAGTTTATTTTCTTTCAAATCATGCTCTATTATATATTGTTTCAAATATCTATGAACCAATAAATCACTATATCTTCTGATTGGAGAAGTAAAGTGAGTGTAACATTCACTCGCTAAACCAAAATGACCAATATTATCAAGACCATATTCTGCTTTTTCCATATATCTTAATAATGTTATATTTATAACTTCCCGCTCAGTTTCATCTTTAACTTGTGATTCTATTTCGTTTAATGCACTTTGAATTTTTTTAGGGTTTAATTTTTCTTTATCATTTAGTTTTGCATTTATTCCCAAAGCTTTTAAAGAAGAATATCACTCTTTTAAACTTTCTTCTTTTGGAATATCATGGTTCCTATATATGAATGGTAGCTCTTTATCAAATACAATTGTTGCAACTGCCTCATTAGCACTTACCATAAAATTTTCAATTAACTTTTCACTTATTCCTCTATTTCTTTTTACAATATCAATAACATTAAATTCTTTATCTAAAATTATTTTTGGTTCAGAAATTTCAAACTCTATTGAACCTCTATTTTGTCTTTCTGTTTCAATAAAATCATGTAGTTCTTTTGCTACAAATAACATATCCAAAATTTCATCATTTCTTTTATTTGGATTATTGCCATTATAAATTTCGTTAACCTCATTATAAGTAAGTCTTGCTTTGGAATTCATAATTGATTCGTAAACTTTTTTCTTAATTACCTTACCATCATTACTAAAATCAATTTCTGCAACCATACATAATTTATCTTCATTTGGATTTAAACTACAAACACCATTTGAAAGTTTTTCAGGCAACATTGGAATAACTTTATTTGCTAAATAAACTGAGTTTCCTTTGAAGAGTGCACTATTATCAAGTTCACTAAATGGTCTTACATAATAAGAAACATCTGCAATTGCAACAATTAATTTATAACCATTGACTAGTTTCTCAACATATACAGCATCATCTAAATCCTTTGAGTCTTCACCATCAATTGTAACTAAGCATTTATTTGTTAATGAATTTTTTAATCTTCTTTTAATTTCATTATTATTAAAATCTATTTTAGTAGCTACTTCATCTGCTTGTTTTAAAGCTAATGGTGAAAACTCAGGTTTAATATTAAATTCATATGCAATTGAAACTATGCGATCAATCGCCTTATTTGAATTACCTATAATTTTTTGTATTTTTACAAATAACTTTTTATCTCTAACATCAAGTATTTTAACTTTTAATATAAGATCGGGTTTTAATTTAAAGTCTTTTTGATTAACCATAACAATTCTATAATTTTTAAAACCTTGTTCACTAATTATTAAATCAATAAATCTTCCACACTTGCTTTTAACAAGTTCACCAACTAAAGAATTTTTAATTCTATTTGATATAGCTTCTATATTAGCTTTCATTCTATCATCAGATTCTTTTTCGACAGTATAAACAACTTCATCTGTTGAAATGCAACCATTTAATGAATTAGGCGCAACAAAAAAATCTTCTTCTAGATTATTAAAATTTTTTACGAATCCAAAACCTTTGTCATTAATTCTAATAGAACCAATTTTATATTTGTTATTAATATAATAAATTTTGTTATCATTAGACCAACCGATTTTATATTCATCTTTTAATTTTTTTAAAACATTTGTTATTTCATCTTTATTATTAAATGTGTTTATGATTTCTGTTAGGGTTGTCAATTCGTTTTTTTTTAGGTAATTTAATATTTTATTTTCCAAAATTCTATCCTCTATGAAAAAACACTATTTAAGAATAGTGTTTGTTATTATACCAATTACTATTGTTACTACAAATAAAATTATACCTAAACTAAACATTCAAATTGACATTGTTTTGTCAGTTCCTCTTTCTTTGGAGTTAGAGAACAATTCATCATTACCACCATTCAAAGCACTTAAACCTGTTTGGGAACTTTTATTTTGAATTAATCCAACTACTATCATAAGAAGAGAAACAATTAATGCTATAACTTCAAAAACAAGTATAATTTGATTAGACATTTCTTTTTGAGAAGCTGATGCTAATAAATTCATACTTTACCTCCATTCAATATATATATCTTACTATATTATTGCAAAATTATACAAAAAATAAATGATTTATAACTTGTTTTATATATACTAACAGTTTTACATATATGCTAAAATAGATTTAACAAAGAGGTTTGTATATGCAGTGATTAGATATCATTTTTAAATTATTACAAAAAATATTTAAATCAAATTCCTTTAATAAAAAGTATAGGGTTGTTAATTCAAAAAAGTTAAAAAGTATAATTAATAATAAAAATTGACAGGTGGTTGATTTAAGAAATAATGTTGAGTACGAAGAACATCATTTAATTAACACCACAAACATTCCTTATTGAACTTTTAATTTTAATTACTTTAAGAAAATTGATAAGAATAAAAAAATACTTCTAATCAGTAATGATTATAGAAGCAATTTGAATATTTATAAAAATCTTAAAAGAAAAGGATTCAAAGTAAGACTTTTAAATATTGGTTATAAAAATATAAGAAATCATCCTTTTTATGATGATTATACTAAAGTAATTGTTTATTAATTATTTAATAAAAAGAATTCTGTTAATTCTATTTCAAGACCTTTTGCTAACTTTTCAATTGCTTTTAGTGATATATTTCTTTTACCTCTTTCAGCATCTGATATATAATTTTTGTGCAATCCTGATCTAAAACTTAATTCTTCTTGAGTGATTTTTGCATTTTGTCTTAAACGTTTCATATTATAACTAAAAATTTCTAAAATATTGTTTCTTTCCATGTTAACCTTCCTTTAATTGTTGTGATATTTTGCTTATGTTTTTAAATAAATTACTAACACCTGATTTAGATATTTTTATATTTCTTTCTTCTAATAACTCAACTAGTTCAGAAAAAGAAACGTCGGGGTTTTCTAATCGTAAATCAGCAAGTGTACGTGCTTTTTCTGACAATAAATTGAAAGCACCTTGTTCTTTAATAAATGTAATCTCTTTAATTTGTCTACTACCTGTTATAATAGAATTTTTCTGATTATAAAGTTCAATATTCATATATCGATTAAGATTATTTTTCAAGTCCCTATTAATTCTACTGTTCTCAAAATTCATAACTGATTCTGAAGCATCTATAAATTTTAAAAAATCTGACACTAACATTGATTTTTTTATATATGCTACATAATTTTTTCTTCTTGATACAATTCTAAAATCAAACTTATAAAAACTCATTATTTTTGTAAAATAATTAGCTTCATCAATAGTTTTAAATTGTAGTTCTAAATGATAATTAGAAGTATCTGGGGAATTTACACTACCAACAGCAATAAATACCCCGGATATATATGCTCTAATTAAATCTTGATGTAATTCAAATGTATTAAAAATATTAAAATATGGGATCTCAATAATTTTATGATTTTTATTAAAATCAAATATATTATTTTCAGTTAAAAACTGCTTAACATTTTTGGTTAATAAAATTCTATACAGCTTTTTGTTGCTAGAGTTTTTTGGTAACTCAATTACAGCTGTTTGAAAGTCATCAAGGTAAAAGTTTTTCAGAATTTTAAAAATACCTCTTATTAAACTATTATTACTACTTGATATTTGAAATAAGACTTCATTATTATTATATAATATTTCACCATTAAATTTCAAAAATCCAACTAAAAGCATATGCATTTGTTTTTTTGAAAAGTTTAAACTTAAAATTTCATTTTTTACTTCAAGAGCAAAAGACATTATTTATTTTTCTTTTCTAATTGTTTTTTTAACTTCTCTTGTGCTTTTAGAACTTTTGGATTTGGTTCAGTGTTTTTAACTATATGTTTATTTTCACTTTTATCTTTTACATTATTAACATAAAAATAATGCTGTTCATAAATATAACCAGGTTTCCTTATAAAATAAGGTAGTATTCACTGTGTTAAAAAGATTATGACTAAACCTGAAAATGCAGTTAACCCTATAAGTGTTAATGATAAAGTTTTTTGATACATTATAAATAAGTGATCATCTGGTCTATCTAATTCGAGCATAAAACGAATAAAATTTCAAGCAAAGAAATAGCCTCCAAATTCAACACCGCTTCTTGTTAATAGATATTTGTTTGGGTTGTTAGTATCAATTAATAATTTTCCTTTTTTAAACCTTCTTATTATTGGGTTCTTATCATTTATATTATCAATTTCTTTTATATATCTATCTTTTTGTTTTTCTTCAAAATTTAAAGATGTTGCTTCTTCTCAAACATCTCAATATGTTTTTTTACCTTCTTCTTTTTTTCTAGTAAAAAAATATTTATATGAGTATTTTATATCAAAACTATATTTTTCTGGATTTAATTTTCAGGGTTTTTTACCAATTCATCTTCCAATAAATGGTAAAACAAGGGTAATTATTAATCAACTTACTAATAAGAAAAAAGATTCATACAAGAATATTGGATGCATAACATAAACTTGACCTTGTATAAGATCATTTGTACTACTTCCAGTATATCTAAATGCCATATTATCTCTTATAAAAGCTGGTAATCAAGACATTACATTTTTATCTTCATAAAGACCTGCTGGTTTTCCAAATAATTCGTGATTGAAAAAATTTCCTCATCTACCAATTACTTGACCAAGAAGTACATTAGGAGCTATTGAATCAGCATATACTCAAACTGAAACTTTGTTACGTACAGAAACAATATTGAACATGATTATACCAACTGTAACTGTTGAAAAAATTGCACCATGAATAGACATTCCTGCCTTTCAAAAAGCAAATAAACCAAAAAAGCCTACGCCGTCAGCATTACTACCATTTTGAGCATTTAATTTACCAAAAAAGCTTGCTCCAAGTAGACCAACTGGTACAACAATAACAGCCGCTATTCAAAGTTCTCTAAAATTCAATTTTTTTCTATAGAATTGAACGGCACATCCTGCTATTGATAATATAACACCAAGTGTCATGGTCAAAGCATAAATATGAACAAATCCATAATCACTATAAACTCTTGTGCCTACATTTTCTTCAGACCAATTATTGCCTTGTAATCAACTTGATAACATTAATAACCACTACCTTTAACTTTGTTATTTTATCATAAGTAATTAATAAATTAGTTTATATTTTCTATATATTTTACTGCAAATTGTCCTGCAATAGCACCATCAGATACTGCAGTCGCAATTTGTCTAAAAGGTGTTTCCCTAACATCACCAGCAGCAAATAATCCTGCTATATTTGTTTCCATTTTTTCATTTGTAATAATATATCCTTCGTTATTTAAAATCTCTTTATTTTTAATAAAGTGAGTATTTGGATTATGACCAATAAATGGGAAAATTGCAGCAACTTCAAGTAATTGAACTTGTTCTGTAATTAGATTTTTAACAATAACAGATTCAACAAACTTGTTTCCATTAATAGCAACCACTGCACTATCTAATAAAAATGATATTTTTTGATTACTTTTTGCTTTTTCTAAACTTTTTTTATCAACTCTGAAATCTTTTCTTCTATGAATTATGTAAACTTTACCAGCAAATCTTGTTAAATAAATTGCTTCCTCAATTGCAGAATATCCTCCACCAACAACAACTATTTCTTGACTTTCATTATAAAACGCTCCATCGCAAGTAGCACAGTAAGAAACACCTTTTCCATATAATTCTTTTTCTCCAGGAATATTCAATAGATTTTCTTTTGTTCCGGTTGCAATTATCATTGTTAAAGAAGTAATTAATTTATCATTACTTAAAGTTATGAAAAAAATATCATCCTTTTTTTCAAAATCTTTTATACCTGCTCCCGCTTCTTCAGCACCTAGATTCAAAGCTTGTTCATAAAAATGAAATCCTAAATCAGGCCCCTTGATGTTTTTAAATCCTGGGTAATTTTCGATTTCATCTGTTTTCATTACTTTACCACCGGGTGTAGAATTTTCTAATAAAATTGTTTTAAGTCCTGCCCTGCATGCATAAATAGCTGCAGATAAACCAGCAGGACCTTCGCCAACTATAACTAAGTCGTAATCTGTTTTAATATGATTTTTCATATAATCATCCACTTTCTCTTCATTTTTTTGGTGTTATAAATTGTGAAAAAATTAACAAAATTATACCCATAATTAAAATTCCTGTTAAAGATAAATAATTTAAAACAGGTAACATTTTAACAGATAACTCATAAGGATCTCTGAATGAATCTAGCAAAATCCTTAATGTGGATATAAATATTATATAAATTGAACTTATTGCACCACAATGTAAAACTTTAAGGTCTAAAGGATTGTTTATTTTATAAAGTTCTTTAGAGTTTCTGCCTACAAATTCTCTTATTCTTGATTTATTTTTTCTTCATTGTATAAAGTTAGTATCTTTTTTTAATTCTTTAATTTTATCTTTGTAATTATTGAGCAGCTTAAGTTTTTTAATTTTTTCCTTAATGTCTTTTTTTAACTTGGTGTAGTTTTTTTCTGCCTTAATTACTTCTTGCTTTCTTGTATCGATTATTTTTTGAAATTCTTTATTTTTAACATTATCAGCCTCATACAATGTGAAAGCTTTCTTTCATACTCATGACATACTCATACTAAACTCATTATTTTTATTTTTTAAATACACAATTGGTATTTGAGTATTATAGTTGATTAGCTTTTCTTGTACTAATCATTTCGCAGTTTTATTACGCTTACATGGGAATGCATAAGGGTCTAAATTGTAAGGTTTTTTATTAATTAATTTTCAAATGTTAGGGATTAAAAAAATAATTATTATTCAAAATAAAAATGTTGCAATTGATTCATACAAAAATAGTGGTTCTCTAAATTGTAATGAAGTTAGTTCCTCACCAGTTTGTGGATTTCTAAAATAAAAAAGTCTGTGTCATATAAACTCAGGTAATCAAGTTATTTTATTCATTTGTGAATCTGATACTTGTTTACCCATTATTTCATGATTAAATAAATTTCCTCATCTACCTATTGACTGACCAATTAATACATTTGGAACTATGGCGTCTGCATATACCCATATAGATATTTTTGTTGTTCTTTTTTTATGTCAAAACCAAATAAAAGCAGCTGAACTCCCAAATAACATACCACCAAAAAAACTTAGTCCAGGTTCTCAGAAAAAAAATAATCTATATATTTTTCAATCCTCACCTGTTGAACCTAGTTTTCCGAACATGCTAGCCCCTATTATTGCAACAGGAATAGATATGTAAATACCATTTATAAACTCTTTCAATGGTATTTTTTTTATTCTTAGACAAACTATTGAAGAAGCAATAACCGCAATTACTCCTATAAATATAAAAATAGAGTACAAAAAAGAAAGACTATCAGAATACCTACCATCTTCCATAGGGAAAATGTTTTCGGGAATTGGACTTCCATTTACTCATTCCCCTGATTTTAAGAAATTAATCATTATAGTTTTGAGTTCTTTCTGCGATAAGTTCAATCTCGTCTTGGTAATTAGAGTTTTGTCTTAGTTTTAATTTGGCTACAGCTACTTCAATGATATTTGGAATATTTCGACCTGTAGCAACAGGTATTTTGATGTAGGGTAATTTAGCACCTAATATTGAGTAAGTCTGAAAATCGCTTCCAATTCTATCATAATCATCTGTGCCATTGTTTTTAAATTGAGATAGTTCAATTACAATATCTATTTTTGTATCATTCATAATTACCTGATAACCGTTTGTCTTAGATACATCTACAATTCCTATACCTCTAACTTCAACAAGATTTTTTAAAATTTCATGACTTTTACCAAAGAGCTCATTGTATTTTCTAACTACAACAATTCTATCATCACCAACAAATAAATGGTTTGCTTTTATAAGGTCTAAAGTAATCTCTGACTTACCTATTCCTGATTCACCAACTAGTAAAACTCCTTTACCGAATACATTTATTAAGGAACCATGTAGTTCAGTTGTTGGAGCAAAATAATCATCCATAAATTCCAATAAAGTTTGTGTGAAGTTACTTGTAGATTCAGATGAAGATCTTGCAACTAAAACTTTATTAGACTTTGCACAATCAATTAATAAAGAATCAGCAAACTTTTTAGTAATTATTATAAGTGGAACATTAAGTTTAAATAAATTCTTGTATCTTTCTTTTCTTTCAGATTCATTAAAGTTCATAATATACTGATATTCTTTTGTAGACATCATTATTATTCTATGAGATTTTTTTCCTTCTTCAAAATAACCTGCTAATTCAAGCCCTGCTCTATTAACACCATAAACTTCAACTTTATTTTCTAAAAGTTCTTCGTTACTTGATAAAGTTTCTAAACCAAAATTTGTTATAATGTCTTTTGCTTTTAAGATTCTCATATTATACCTTCTCGTTCAAATTAGTTTTTATTTCTTTATTATCAGATTTTCTATAACATCATACATCATGAGTAGACCATTTATTTAATATTGGCTGTAGAGCAATGAATGAAGTATAAACTAAGAAAGTATATATACTTAATGATATTGGTAATTTAATTAGCTTACCAATTAGATCTAGTCACGCAGCATTACCTTTTCAAGACATCATTCATATTTGATTAAACACTAAACTTTGAAAAATAAATACAATAGAATATATAACTATTACTTTTGCAAGTATATATTTACGATTACGAAAAACGAAAACAAGTGCACCAACTAACCCTAATAAAGATTTACAGAACATATAACCACAATGATACCCAAAACTATTTGGAGTTAATAATGTCATTAATGTATCTGTACACACTCCTGCGATTACTCCACAAAGTGGCCCCAAAAGCATTCCTATTAAGAATATTATTCAATCTCCAAGTGCTAATCTAATATTAAAACCTCCAAAAATTGCTTCTGAGATTTTATAAGATAGACCAGTTAAAACTGCACTAACAGCACATAACATTGACAATGCAGCAATGTGTTTAACAGATATTTTTTTGAATGTAAAACCTTCCATTCATAAAGCTACTATAAATAAAACTACTAAACCTAATGCACCTATAACATTAGTTATGACATATCAATTATTCATCTAATTCACTCCTGTATCATTCAAAAACTTGTGGGATAAAATATAAACTTCCACAAACTACAATATTATTGTATATGTTTTTGTTCAAAAATATTTTTCAATTATTAACATAGTTGAATCTTGCTTTTATTTCATTAGATATTTTTCAAGATTTAATGTGGTCGAATTCTGTGATATATAGATTACTAACATTTTCCTTTAAATAATTAATGATTTGATTATGATCTTTTTCTTTACTTGAAGCATATAGAAAAATAAAATCCCCATATTTTTTAATTTCTTGAACAAACTTTTTTACACCATCAATATTATGACAACCATCTATTAAAAATAATGGGTTTTCATTTAAAATTGTAAATCTTCCAACTGGCGCGATAAAATTTGTAAAATCAACATTTAAGTATTTTAACAATTCTTTTGCTAAACCAGCATTTGCAGATTGATAATCAACTTCTGTTTTAATTTTATTTGTATATATTAATTTAATATCCTTATAGTTATCGATAAAATTTTTATAAATAAAATTGTCTTCACTTATAAATACAGGACTATTTTTTTTTGTGATTTTTATTTTGTGATTAATAATACTTTCAATACTGTTACCTAATAATTCCTCATGGTCCATACTGACTGATGTTAAACAAACAGCTACTTGGTTATTGAATAAATTTGTGCAATCTAATAAACCGCCAATACCTGCTTCAACAACCACATAGTCCATTTTATATTTTGAGAAAAACAGTATTGCAATAAATGTCCATATCTCAAAAAAAGTTAGTTCGTATTGCAAATAGTTTTTTTCATAATAGTCATAAATACTTTTTAATTCATCATCTCCAATTAAATTATTATTTAATTGTATTCTTTCATTTTGATAAAGAAAGGCGGGTGATGTGAATAATCCAACATTTTTATATTTTGTTAATAAGCCATCATATATGAATTTAGAAGTCGAACCTTTTCCATTAGTACCAACTACATTTATAACTTTTAAATTATCTTGTGGATTACCGATATCTGATAACAACTTTTTTAAATTATACTTTTTACTGAATAGAGAGTTTGTTTTTATAAATATATCATCTACCTTAATCATTTAAATACTCCCTTAAATATTTTGCTGTGAAACTTTCTTCGCAATTAATAATTTGTTCTGGTGTACCGGTTACAAGTACTTGACCTCCATTACTTCCACCTTCAGGTCCCAAATCAATTACATAATCAGATACTTTTATAAAATCTAGATTATGTTCGATTGTTAATACCGTGTTTCCTTGATCTACTAAAATGTTTAAAACTTCTATTAATCTTTTTACATCATCAATATGTAATCCTGTTGTTGGTTCATCTAATAAAAATAATGTTTTACCAGTTTGTTTTTTTAGTAAAAATGTTGATAGTTTAACCCTTTGTGCTTCTCCACCAGATAAAGTTGTGGCATTTTGACCTAATTTGATATACCCTAGGCCAACTGCTAATATAGTTTCTAGTTTCTCTTTTATCTTTGGTATATTTTCAAAAAAGTCATTTGCTTCTTTTACAGTCATATTAAGTACGTCTCAAATATTTTTACCTTTATACTTTACTTGCAAAGTTTCTTCATTATATTTTCTACCATCACAAGTTTCACAAACTACTTCAACAAATCCTAGAAACTGCATATCAACTCTAATAACACCATCACCTTGACAGGTATCACATCTACCTCCAGGTACATTAAAACTAAATCTACCTTTCTTATATCCTCTAATTTTTGCTTCTGGGACTTCAGCATACAAATCTCTTATATCATCAAAAACTGATGTATATGTTGCAGGGTTAGAACGAGGCGTTTTACCAATAGGGTCTTGGGAAACATAAATTATTTTATCTATATATTCAAATCCTTTTATTTTTTTATATTTACCTGCTCTAATCAATTCTTTATGTAGCTCTTTTTTTAATCCTTTGTAAATAACTTCTTCTACCAAAGTAGACTTACCACTACCACTAACACCAGTGACTGTAATAAATTTACCTAATGGTAAAGTTACATCAATATTTTTTAAATTATTTTCTGTAGCTCCAATAATTTCAATTTTTAAACCATTTCCACCACGTCTTTTTTTTGGTACAGGAATAGTTAATTTTTTTGATAAATATTGACCTGTGATTGAATTAGGATTGTTACAAATATCTTGGTATGTACCTTCAGCTATTATTTGACCACCGTCTATACCAGCTTTAGGACCAATATCTACAATTCAATCCGCTTCCTTCATTGTATCTTCATCATGTTCAACAACTATTAGAGTATTTCCTAAATCTCTCAATTTTTTTAAAGTTTGAATTAATTTATCATTATCTCTTTGGTGAAGACCTATTGAAGGTTCATCTAAAACATAAAGAACACCAGATAGTTTTGAACCTAGTTGTTTGGCTAGTCTTATTCTTTGTGATTCACCACCAGATAAAGTTGTTGCAGATCTTGCTAATGTAAGATAATCCAAACCAACCTCATTTAAAAAACTTATTCTTGATATTAATTGATTTAAAACCAAACTTGCAATTTTCATTTGATTATCAGTTAATTTAATTTCTAACAAGAAATTTAGATTATCCTGGATAGTTAATTCTGTGAAATCTGATATTGAAAGTTTATCTATTTTCACACATAAAGCAATTTCATTTAGTCTTTTTCCAGAACAAGTTTTACATACTCTGGACATCATGTACTTTCCATAATACTTTCTATTATCTTCTGATTTTGTCTCTACATATCTTCTTTCAATTAAATTTGCTACACCTTCTATATAATCATAAGATCTTAAAATATTACCAGATGAGGTAACAATTTTTGTCTCTATAGGTTCATCACTTCCATACAAAATATTTTTTATTTGACTTTTACTTAATGTATTTAATGGTACATCTAAATCGATTAAATATTGATAACATAATAGTTTAAACTTTTGTCACTCTATGTTTTGAGTCCCAACTAAATTTTTATAGTATAAAACTCCTCCCTCATTTATTGATAAACTTGTGTCTGGCATTATCAATTCTGGATCAGCCTCTAAATTAACACCTAATCCTGAACAAGTATAACAAGCTCCCACTTTTTTATTAAAAGAAAATAAATTCGGTTCTAGATTTGGTATTGCAAAACCACACTCTCTACATGAATAATTTGTTGAAAATAGTTTTGATGTTTTATTTTTATTTGGGTAATAAGTTTTGATTAAACCTTTTGAATAATTTAAACCAACTTCTATTGCTGAATAAATTCTTGACTGAAGTTCTTCATCGTTTTTTTTAAAAACGACTCTATCTACTACTATATCAATATTATGTCTTTTGTTTTGTTCCAAATCTATGTCATTATCCAGTCCGATAATTTCATCATTTATCTGTACTCTCAAAAACCCTTCTCTTTTTAACTTTAAAAAAAGTTCTTTATGAGTTCCTTTTTTGTCTCTTACAACAGGTGCTAATATATAAAGTTGTTCATTTTCGTCAGAATCTAACTTAACTGATTCAACAATTTCTTTTAATGAAGATGATTTGATTGGTCCATGACCATTAATACAATATGGTGTTCCAATATTGGCATAAAGAATTCTTAAATGGTCATGGATTTCAGTTGTTGTTCCAACTGTTGATCTTGGATTATGACTTGTTGTTTTTTGATCAATTGAAATTGCAGGACTTAAGCCTTCAATTTCATCTACATCTGGTTTCTCAACTGTTTTTAAAAACTGTCTTGAAAAGGAAGATAAAGATTCAATATATCTTCTTTCACCTTCAGCGTAAATAGTGTTGAATGCAAGCGATGACTTACCACTTCCAGATAAACCTGTAAAAACAACTATTTTTTCTTTAGGTATTTCTAAATCAACATTCTTTAAATTGTGCTCTCTTGCACCTTTGACTATAATTTTATTTTGCATTTTGCTCCTAACTAGCTTCGATTTCAATAATTAAATCTCTAAGCTCAGCTGCTTTTTCATAATTTTCCTCTTTTGCAGCTTTCAACATTTTTTTTCTTAAATCTTTTATAATATTTTCTTTTTCAAGTTTTTTTTGTTTTGATTTACCACTTGATAATTTATTAAGTTTGTCTTTTAAATTAAACTCTCCATCAATGTCAACTATTTTTTTACTTATAGTTTTAGGAGTAATGTTGTGTTTAATATTGTATTCAATCTGTATAGTTCTTCTTCTTTCAGTTTCTTCAATTGCTTCTTTCATTGCATTTGAAATTGTGTCAGCATAAAAAATAACTCTTCCCTCTGAGTTTCTTGCGGCTCTCCCTATTGTTTGGATTAAACTTCTTGTGTTTCTTAAAAATCCTTGCTTATCTGCATCAAGTATACAAACTAAACTAACCTCTGGTATGTCTAAACCTTCTCTTAAAAGATTGACACCAACTACAACATCATAAACTCCTTTTCTTAAATCGTTTATTACCTGATTACGCTCAAGAGTCTTTAATTCTGAATGTAAGTATGCAACTTTAATATTTCTTGATTGTAAATGAAATGATATATCTTCAGAACTTTTAATTGTTAGAGTAGTAATTAATACTTTTTGCTTTTTTTCTACTCTCAAGTGTATTTCTTTTATAATATCTTCAATTTGTTCAAGTGTTGGTCTGATTTCAATAATTGGATCGACTAAACCTGTTGGTCTAATTATTTGTTGTATGACTTCATTATTTGTAAGTTCTAACTCATAATCTCCTGGAGTTGCTGAAGTGTAAATTACATTTTTTAGTCTTGATGAAAATTCCTCAAAGTTTAGTGGTCTATTATCTAAAGCACTAGGGAGTCTAAAACCATATTCCACAAGAGTTGTTTTTCTGCTTCTATCTGTGTTAAACATCCCTCTAACTTGTGGAAGCATCATGTGTGATTCATCAATTATAGTTAAAAAATCATCACCAAAATAATCAATAATTGTAAATGGTGCTTCTCCTGGCATTCTAAAATCAAGATGAGCTGAATAGTTTTCAATTCCATTACATACACCAAACTCTGCCATTGTCTCTAAATCATAATTGGTTCTTTTTAATAACCTATCTGCCTCTATAAATTTTCCTAACTTATTTAGTTCATCAACTCGGTGTTTCAACTCATTTTTTATATTTTCAATAACTATTTTAAGTTTGTCAAAATTAGTAACATAAGCAGAAGCAGGGAATACAGTAAATAATCTTAATCTATCAATTACATTATTGTTTAGAGAATCTACCATTTCAATTGCTTCTATTTCTTCACCAAACAAAGATATTCTAACATTATAACTGTCTGTCCAACTTGGAGCAATTTTTATAACATTACCTTTAGCACTAAAACATCCCATTTCAAGAGATGTATCATTTCGCACGTAACCAGTTCTAACCAAAAAAGTTAATAAGTTTTTTTTAGATATTTGTTGACCCACTTTTAATTCAAAAAATACTTTACTATATTCATTTGGGTCTTGACTTGCATATATTGCAGCAACACTGGCTACAACAATGACATCTTTTCTTGTTACCAAAGCATTCATTGCACTTAATCTTAGCATTGCTAAATCATTATTACGTCGTGCATCTTTATCTATATATAAATCTCTTGCAGCAACATAAGCCTCTGGTTGGTAAAAGTCAAAATCAGATACAAAATATTCAACTCTATTTCTTGGGAAAAACTCTTTCAACTCAATATATAACTGCATTGCTAAAGTTTTATTATGCGCCAGAATTAATGTTGGTTTGTTTATTTCCTTGATAACATTTGCCATTGTAAATGTTTTTCCAGTTGCTGTTGCTCCCAAAAGGACTTGATGTTTTTTATTTTCATTTAAACCCTCAACTAAACTTTTTATTGCCTTAGGTTGGTCTCCGTCTGGTTTGTATTCTGTTACTAAATCAAATAATCTATTTTCTTTTTCCATTTTTCCACCGCCATTAAAACTAAAAAATCTAGGTTTTTTTCCTAGTAATAAGTAAAATCTATTTTACATAAATAAATATTAAAATCAACTTATTTATCTATTTTTTTAAAAAAAACACAAATTTCTTTGTGATTTTATTATTTTATTTAATTTATTTAATTTATTTAATCTTTACAATAGTGCCTGATAGTCCGCATAAGGCATTTTTGCAATTTGATAAATCAGCAATTATTGATTTTCTGTTTGAACTTGAAGTTGCAAAGTTAATTGCTGCTTCAACTTTAGGTAACATACTACCAGGTGCAAATTGCCCTTCTTGGATGTATTTCTTTGCTTGTTCAATTGATAACTCATCTAATAACTCTTCATTATTTTTACCATAATTGATAGCAACTTTTTCAACTGCTGTTAATATCATCAAACAATCTGCTTCTACATCTTCAGCCAACCTTGCACTAGCAAAGTCTTTGTCAATAACAGCTGCTACCCCTTCAAAACCATCTTTAGTTTTTATGACTGGTATCCCACCTCCTCCAATTGTTATAACTATACAATTAGAATAAATAAGTTCTTTTATAATATCTTGTTCAATGATTCTAATTGGTTTTGGCGACGCAATTACTCTTCTTCACCCTCTACCTGAATCTTCTTTAAAGACTAAATTACTTTCTTCTGACAATTTTTTAGCTTCACTTTCAGAATAAAATGAACCAATTGGTTTTGTTGGATTTTTAAAAGCTTCATCATTAACGCTTACCTCGACTTGGGTAATTAGTGTAACAACATTTTTATTAATGTTTCTTCGTTTAAGCTCATTTAATATAGCATTTTGAAGGTGGAACCCAATGTATGCTTGAGACATTGCCCCACATTCTGGAAAAGGCATTAAGGGTATTTTGCTATTATTTTTATTAGCTTCTATAAATGAGTTATTTATCATACCAACTTGTGGCCCATTACCATGTGAAATTATTAATTCATCCCCATTTTGAACTAAATCCACCATAGATTTAGCTGTTTCTTTGACTATTTTAATTTGTTCATTAGGGGTGTTTCCTAGTGCATTACCACCTAACGCTACAACAATTCTAGACACTTTTTTTTCCTAGAATCATGGTGAAGTATTTGATAAAGGAAGTAAACTTCCAATAATTAGTAGTAATGCACAACCTACTAATAGTCCACAAATTAATGGTCAACTTGCTTTTAAGAATTTATCATATGAAATTTTAGAAAGCGACAAAGCAGCCATTAAAATTGCACTTGTTGGGGAAATTAAATTTACAATACCATTTGCCATTGAAAATCCTGTTATTGTACCAGAAGCTAATCCCGGGGTTATACCATTTGCAACAGGACCAAGTATTGGAAATACTGCTGTTGCAAAACCTGATGTCGACGGCATAACTATTGAAATTAATAAAAAGAATATAAAGGCAATAAATATGAATCCTGTTTTACCAAGATTAGATAGTGGATTCGATAAGCTTTTTACCAAAACTTGTTGCATACCAGTTTCTTCCATTATAAAACCAATACCTGCAGCAAAGGCAACAACTAAACAAACTGATAAGATATCAGCTGACCCTCTAATAAAACTATTAACATAATTTTCTTCACCTTTTCAATCAAGGCAAGCTATTATAATTGATGCAAAGAAAAATAATGCTGATATTTCTAGAAAATATCAATTACCAATTGAACTAAAAAATCTTGAAATGTATGGTGCTTTATCTTTAACCCAAATAGTCATGGAATCAAAAGCACTGACACCAAATTGACCTCAGGCAATTAAAGATATTATCATTATAATAAAAGTTATAGAAAACAATGCCATAATTGCTTTTCTTTTTTTTGTATACTCTGGCAAGTCTTGTGATATAGCAAACATTTTTTCATGCATGTCTTTATCTTTATATATTGGTGACTTGCTTGGATCTTTTTTAACTTTAATTGCGTAAAACATTACAAAGCCAATTCCGCCGGATGTTAATACAATTCAAGACAATAATCTTCAAACTATTCCAGTTGAAGTTCCTAAACCGTCTACATGAGCATTATCAACAGCAATTTGAATAACAAAAGGGTTTAATGTTGAAGATATTACACCAATACCTGCTCCAAATAGTATTGTTAGTACTGCAGTCATAACGTCAAAACCAGCTGCTAAAAGCACTGGAATGATAACAGGATAAAGTGCTATAGTTTCCTCACACATTCCATAAACAGTTCCTCCTATTGAGAATAGAAACATAATTATTGGAATTATTCAGATCTCGTGTCCTTTCATTTTTTTAACAAGTCTTCCAATACCTGCGTCTAAAGCTTGAGATTCGATTACTATTCCTAAAAAACCTCCAAGTGTTAAAACAAATATTGCAATGTCTACCTTACTTTGTAAACCCTTCATAGGCGCTAAAAATAAGTCAAATATACCTGCTGGACCGCCTTCATGAACAACTCCTTCTGCATCAGTGTAATCACCTGTTGTTCCAGGTATTCAAGATATCAATATTATTAACAATATTATTGCTAATAATATTGTGAATGCAGTTGGAAGTTTAAATTTGAACTTTTTTTTGGTTTTAATTTCGCTCATATTGTTAGTTACTCCTTTCCAAACTAACCACGAATGGTTGCTAACATAACTGCTTTTATAGTATGTAGTCTATTTTCGGCTTCTTCAAATACTTTTGAGTAACTTGAATTAAAAACCTCATTTGTAACTTCCAATTCACCATTTCCACCAAAATCTTTAATAACTGACTTGGCAACTTCGGTTTGATCATCATGGAAACTTGGTAAACAATGTAAAAATATAACTTCTTTTTTACCTTGTCTCATTTTTTCCATATTTACTTGGTAAGGTGTCAATTCTTTTATTCTGTTACCTCAAACAGAAGAGTCTTCACCCATTGAAACTCATACATCGGTTGCGATAGCATCTGCATCAATAGCAGCAGTTTTATAATCAGTTGTCATTGTTATTGATCCACCGTTTTCTTTAGCTATTTCTTGACAATTAATAAGTAGTTCTTCATCTGGTCAGAGTTCTTTAGGTGCACAACCAACAAAATGCATTCCTAATTTTGCACACACTACCATATAACTATTTGCCATATTAAATCGTGAATCACCAAAGTATACTAGTTTAATACCATCCATGTTTCTTATATCTTTAGCTTCCTGGATTGTCATTATATCAGCAAGCATTTGTGTTGGGTGTCATTGGTCAGTTAAACCATTTCACACAGGTACACCAGAATATTTTGCCAGTAATTCTACATCTTGCTGCTTAAATCCTCTAAATTGAATTCCATCAAACATTCTTCCTAAAACTTTTGCAGTATCTTCAATAGATTCTTTTTTTCCCATTTGACTTCCACTGGGTCCTAAATATACTGGGTGCATTCCCAATTCAAAAGCTCCAACATCAAAAGCACATCTTGTTCTTGTCGAATCTTTTTGGAATAATAACGCCACAGATTTTCCAGTTAAAGGTTTTTGCTCAGTTCCTGCATATTTCGCTTCTTTTAACTGTTTAGATAAATCTAATAAGTAATAAATTTCTCTTTGAGTAAAATCTAATAGTTTAAGAAAACTTCTTCCTTTTAAGTTTATTGCCATATTTTATAATCTCCTATTATCACTAAATATCTTCTCTTCAAATTGGCATTGACATACATCTTGGTCCTCCACGACCACGTGATAGTTCTGAAGATGCTATCTCATGAACTTTTATTCCAGCCTCTTTTAACTTATCAACTGTAATATGGTTTCTAGAATATGCAATAACTTCACCTGGTTTAATTGTCAATACATTTGTTCCATCATTTCATTGTTCTCTTGCTTGTGCAATTGGGTCTTCTCCCCCACACTTGATAAATTTAACCGGTTTATTAACTAACTCTGAAAGGTATTCTTCTAATTTTTTATCAACTTTTTTCATACCTTCCTTTGTAAACTCAAAAATTTCAAACTCATTAATATTTTCGAATATTAATGGGTGGGCTATAAATTTATCGTAATCAACGTTTGTAAATACAGTGTCTAAATGCATAAAGGCCCTGTTTTTAGTTTTTAAGTCAAGAGCAATAACTTTTTCATAAGGTATAGAATTATCATTTATAATTCTATCTGCAATTTTTTTAATAGCGTTCAAATCAGTTCTTTGTGAAACACCAATTATTAAAGCTTTTTGATTTAATACTAAAATGTCTCCGCCTTCTACGCTACCTTCTTCATCTCTGTTATATCAAAAGTTAACTTTATCTTTGAATCTACTATGATTTTTTAGAACAATATCAATAAATAAAGTTTCTCTTCTTCTTGTAATTGTATGCATTTGGTTTATAGTTGCACCATTACCTATTGATGCAAATGGGTCTCTTTGAAATAAAATGTTTGGTAATGGATCTACTACTAAAGGATACCCATCATCCATAGTCACATTTAATTCATGTTTTGTAACACCAGCAATCATTTTATCAACTAAGTCTTTATTAGAAAGATTTTGAAGATAAGTTTTCAATTTTTCTAAGTACTTTGGATCACAACCTGATTCTTCTAAAAACTTTTCTAATAAGAAATTTCTTAATTCTGGTTTTTCAGTTATTACTTCTTCTGTAAGTTTTTCAATATATAATACTTCAATACCATTTTCTTTTAAAGTTTTTGCAAATGCATCATGCTCTGCTTGCGCAACCAATAAGTCAGGTGTATCATCAAATAATAATCTTTCTAAAAGATCGGGTGATAAATTTTCTAATTCATTACCTGGTCTATGTAAGAGAACAGATTTTAATTCTCCAATTTCTGAATAAACATTGATAGCAAATTTTTCTGCCATAGTATACCTCCTTAAACGTATAACAGTTTTACAAATAAAAACTATAGAGAAATAATAATCTCTCCATAATTAAGATTACTACAACAAAAGTTCTTTAATGATAAATTTTCCAACATTGAAATTTATTTTAAGAATAATTTCTAGTTCCAAGTTAAAAAAAAGATACCTTTATTAACCAATTTTAACTTTGGTCTGTACTTGTTCGGTATCTTTTATTTCATCTGGGTCAATTGACCCATCGTCTTTAACTTTTATTACTTTCTTGACTTTACCTTTTTTATCTTTAACCACATACTCTTTAACACTATTTAATTTTTCTGATATGGCCATTAAAATTTGAGCATCAATCATTATAGTTTTACGCTCTTCTTCGTTTTTACCAACCAAAGCAGAATCAACCTTTTCTTTTATATCTTCTTTAGTAAACTTTTTACCAAGTAAATCATACTTATTAAGAAGGTTGTCAACATCTTCTTGACTTAATTCCATTTTTCTTTTATTTTGCTCTTGATATATTTCATCTAGTTTTGTCATTAATCCATTTAATATAAAGAATTGAAATCTTACTCTTTCAAGTTTTTGTAAATCATCTTTTAATTCTTCTTGTAATTGATTAAATCTTTCTTCTACCACTGGTCTTGAAAATTTCTCTTTATCAATATTTCATTCAGATAATATATCATTTATGTCTTTATCTGTTACATCAATAACTTTCTTTTCTTTAGTTTCTTTGACTTCACTATCATCAATTGATCTTACAAATGATTCATTTAGATTTTCTATAGATTCTTGAGCAATTAAAACTTTCATTCTATTAAATAACCTTGCAGATTCTTCAACATATTCATGTAATGGGTTATTTTGAGCGTATTGTTGTAGATAAATACCACTTCTTAATTTTTGCGATAAATTTATATGTCTTGTTCAATGTTTATCAAATGCTTGTAAAATTGTTCTTCTCTCTAATTCTGTAATTACATTTTCAGGGACATCTTTTATTTTAACTAAATAATAATCCATCATTTTTTCTTGAAGTAGTTTTGCAATTTGAGTTTTTTCAAAACCTTTTAAATCTTCTTCTTTTATTGCATTTGCTGCAACTAATTTTGAATCAATTGTATTAATTAATGAATTAATGTTAATAAGACTTTCTCCCCTTACAAGTTCTGAGTTGCTTTCTACAGTTTCAAAAGCAACTGTATATTGAAATCTTGCTATAACTTTTTTTAAATCATCTTGTAATAAAATAGAGTCTCTTTGTGAATACATTGCTTCTCTTTGTTGACTTAAAATATTATCATAATCTAAAACATTTTTTCTTTGATCAAAGTTTAAACCTTCTAATTTTTTTTGTGCATTTGTAATTGAACGAGTTAATAATTTTGATTCTATATGGTCATCACCTAATTTTAAGAATAACTGTCTTAATTTTGGAGCTGAGAATCTAACCATTAATTCATCTTCCATAGAAACATAAAATCTTGAAGTACCTGGGTCCCCTTGTCTACCACTTCTACCTCTTAATTGATTATCAATTCTTCTCGCTTCGTTTCTTTCAACACCCATTACAAACAATCCACCTAGTTTACGTGTCTCATCTGATAATTTAATATCTGTTCCCCTACCTGCCATGTTAGTTGCTAATGTTATTGCTTTAACTTGACCAGCTTTTTCTACGATTTCTGCTTCCCTATGATGGTTTTTTGCATTTATCATTTCAAATTTAAGTCCAGCTTTTTCCAAATATCTTGCAACTTGTTCTGATGATTCAACAGACGTTGTACCTATTAAAACAGGTCTTCCTAATTCATTTAATTCAACTAAGTCAGAGACAAGTTTTTTTAATTTTGCATTTTTTGTACCAAAAGTTAGGTCAGGTTCATCTTTTCTTATAATAGGTTTATTAGTAGGACAACAAATAACTCTTGTATTATAAATTTTTAAGAATTCTTCTTCTTCTGTTTTTGCAGTACCTGTCATTCCAGAAAGTTTATTATATAATCGATAAAAGTTTTGATATGTTATTGTCGCTAATGTAACTGTTTCTTCTTCAATTTCCACATTCTCTTTTGCTTGTAGTGCTTGATGTAAACCGTCACTATATGCTCTACCGGGCATAATTCTTCCTGTGAATTGATCAATTAAAACAATTTCCCCATCTTGTACAGTATATTCAACTTCTTTTTTAAATGTATAATTGGCCTTCAAGGCATTCATAATTAAGTGAAATAGTTCTGTATTTTTAACGTCAAATAAGTTTTCTAGACTAAAATAACTTTGAGCTTTTTCAATTCCTGTTTCAGATAAATAAACTTGTTTAAACTCTAAATCAATTTCTATATCTTTTTCTCTAGATATTTGCTTTGCAAACGTATCTGCAGCCTTGTATAAATTAATTCTATTTTGACTACCACCAGAAATAATTAAAGGTGTTCTAGCTTCATCAATTAATATTGAGTCAGCTTCATCAATTATTGCATAATTTAATTTTTTTTGTACTTTTTGTTCAAAATGATAAACCATATTGTCTCTTAAATAATCAAAACCTAGTTCTGCATTTGTTGTATATGTTATGTCCTGAGCATAGGCATGTCTTTTTTCATCCTTATTAAGAGATCTACCATTTAATCCAACTGTTAATCCAAGTAAACTATAAACTCTACCATTTATTTCACTATCTCTTTGTGATAAATATTCATTTACTGTAACAACGTGAACACCATCTCCAGTTAATGCGTTTAAATATGCAGGAAAAAGACCAGTTAAGGTTTTTCCTTCCCCAGTTCTCATCTCTGCAATATCTCCTTGATGTAATATAATAGCCCCTATTAACTGTACTCTATAAGCTTTTAATCCTAAAACTCTTGAAGCAGCTTCTCTAACAACTGCAAACGCTTCAATAAGTAAATCATCTAATGTTTCCCCGTTTTTTAGTCTTTCACGAAATTCAGCAGTTTTATTAATAAAATCTTCATCTTTAATATCTTTATACTTTTCTTCTAATGCTATAATCTTATCTGCTGTTTTACCATGATTTTTAATTATGACTTTGTCTCTTGCCATTTAAAAAACTCCTTTATATAAAAAAACTAAATTAATTATACCTCTTATTAATCATAAAATATTAATTCTTTGCTATTTTTATGCAATAATATAATTAAACAATAAATCTACTACTTAAAGCAAATATAAAAATATTTTAGTAAAAATAAAATCTTTTTATATTTGTTTTAAAAAACTATATTATTGTTTTTGCAGACTTATAATTATAAAATTAGATTGGTAGATAAAGTGGATTATTTCAATGTATTAGAAATAGAAACTGTTATAGAAAAAACAGAAGTTGTAAAAAAATCAAAATTTATCACCTATATTTGTAAAATCAGTAATAAAGATGAATTAGAAGTATTTTTAAAAAATAACAAAAGCGACAATGCAAGTCATAATTGTTATGCATACAAATATGGTTTTAAAAATGCGGTATATGGATATCACAATGATAAAGAGCCTTCTGGTACATCTGGTGAACCTCTTTTAAATATTATAAATAGCAAAAATTTAACAAACATTGCAATACTAGTAGTAAGGTATTTTGGTGGTGTAAAACTTGGTACTGGTAACTTAAAAAGAGCATACTGTTCAAATGCAATTAGTATTCTTACAAATATAGTTATAAAAAAAGCAAAACTTTTTTACAAACTTGTAATTAAATTTAACATACAAGATAGTAAACAAATAATTAATTGTATAAATAAAATCAATGAAACTAAAGATTTAAAGTTGAAATATGATGATAAAAAAGTTATATCTACTATTTTTATAAAAACAAAGGAATTATTAAAAGAAATATTATTTAAAATAGAAATACTATATGAAAAATTTGATTATTTTTAAACAGAAAGGCAAGAATGTATGAATAGGAAAAAAGTTGTAATAATCGATGGTTATCATCTATTACATAAAGGTTATTATGGTAGTCTTAAAAGGAAAAAAGTAGCTGTTAATAGAGAAGGTAAATTAATAAATGCAGTTTATGTTTTTGTTGCTAATATTTACCAACTTATTAAGTCAAAACAATACCACACAATAATAGTAACTTTTGATGTTGGTAAAGAATGTTGAAGAAGAGAAATATATCCAGAATATAAAGCAACAAGAAAAGATACACCTCCTGAGCTTATACCACAAATGCAACTAGTGAGAGATTTTTTAACATCTGCAAATATACCTTGATATGAAAAAGAACGTTATGAAGGTGATGATATAATGGGTACTATTTCAAGAATTGCTGTTAAACTTGGATATGATGTTGAAATCTTTTCAAACGATAAAGATACTTATCAACTAGTTAGTGATAATGTTACTATAGTTTCTCAACAATCTAAAAAGGCTGATAGGGAAATTGTTACAAAAGATATAGTAAACGAGAAGTTTGGGTGTTTGCCACATCAAATACCTGATATAAAATCACTTCTTGGTGACCAATCAGATAACATAAAAGGAGTAAAAGGGCTTCATTATAAAACAGCAATTAAATTAATTACTAAATATGGAAATGTAGAAAGTATATTTGAAAACATGGATGACTTTCCAATTGAAAAACAAAAAAAACTAGAAGAGTGCAAAGAACATGTTCTTAAAAACAAAAAAATAACTAAAATATTAAATAATGTAGAGATCGGAAGAATCGACTTCAGGCCATTAAGAGTTAATTATGTTAGATTTATGGGTTTTTTGAAAAGGGAAAGAATGTGGGCATTCACAAAAATGATTCTTGGTGATTATGAAGAACAACAAAAAAGATATTTGGAAAGAAAACAAATATTAGAAGATAAAGAAAACTTGGCTTAGCCAAGTTTTCTTTATTATAATCTTTGTCCGTTTTCATCAACTTCGTATAATCGTTGTGTTATGATTTTCACCTGATTGTGAGAAATTTTTAATATCCCACGGTGTAAGTGTATGTATTTTGTTACATTGTTAATGGTGTATTTCATATTACCAATAACAAGTGTAGAAACAATTGGAGCATGATTACTGTATACAGTTATTTTACCAGCAGTTGTTAAAATAGTTATAGACTCGACATCAATGTCATCTAAATATGTTTCTTCAGGAGTAACAATTTTTAACTTAAGAGTTTTATCCATTTGTTTTCTCGTTAAATCTTTCTAAAACATCATCGATAGAACCTGCATACATAAATAAAACTTCTGGTACATTATCTAATTCACCATTTAAAATTGCTTTAAATGATCTAATAGTATCACTAACTTGAACGTACTTACCTGATCTTCCTGTAAATTTTTCTCCAACAGTGAAAGGTTGTGACATAAAGTTTCTTACTTTTCTTGCTCTATTAACTATTATTTTATCTTCTTCTGATAACTCTTCCATTCCCAATATTGCAATAATTGATTGAAGTTCTTTATACTTTTGTAATGTTTCTTGTACTTTTAAGCTTATTTGATAATGTTCTTCACCTATTATTTGTGGATCTAACATTCTTGAACTTGAACCTAAAGGGTCAATTGCTGGATAAACACCAAGCGATGCAATTCCTCTATCCAGAACAACTCTTGCATCAAGATGGGTAAATGTAGTTGCAGGTGCTGGGTCAGTTAAATCATCGGCAGGAACATAAACTGCTTGAACAGAAGTAATAGAACCTTTTTTTGTAGAAGTAATTCTTTCTTGTAATGCTCCCATTTCAGTTGATAAAGTAGGTTGGTAACCAACAGCAGACGGCATTCTTCCTAATAGAGCTGAAACTTCTGACCCAGCTTGTGTGAATCTAAATATATTGTCAATAAACAAAAGAACATCTTGTTTTTTAAAATCTCTAAAATATTCAGCAATAGTAAGTCCTGTTAGTGCTACTCTCATTCTTGCACCTGGTGGTTCATTCATTTGACCAAAAACTAGCGTAGTTTTATCAATAACACCTGCTTCAATCATTTCGTAGTATAAGTCATTACCTTCTCTTGTACGTTCTCCAACTCCAGCAAAGACTGATATACCACCATGTGCTTTAGCTACGTTATTTATAAGCTCTTGTACTAAAACTGTTTTACCTACTCCAGCTCCACCAAATAAACCAATTTTTCCACCCTTTGCAAATGGCATCATTAAGTCGATAACTTTAATACCTGTTTCAAGAATTTCAGCAGATGTAGCTAATTCATCATAACTGGGTGCTTGTCTATGTATGGGCATTAATTCAGCATCTTTAACCGGAGGTTTATCATCAATTGGATCACCTAATACATTGAACATTCTACCAAGAACTTTATCACCTACTGGAACTGAGATTGGTCTACCTGTATTAACAGCTTTTTTTCCTCTTATCATTCCTTCTGTAGGTCCCATAGCAATGGTTCTAACTAGATCATCACCTATATGTTGTACTACTTCCAAGACCAGTTTTACGCCATTATTGTCTACTTCAATTGTGTTAAACAACTCTGGTAATTCTGAACTTTTAAATTTAATATCCACAACAGGGCCGAGAACCTGAACTACTCTTCCTTCCGTTACTTTATTCATTTTAAATACCTCCATTAACCATTTTGTGCATTTGCACCACCAACAATTTCACTAATTTCTTGAGTAATGCTCTCTTGTCGTTTTCTATTGTATAAAATACTTAATTTATCAGCAATTTCTTTACCATTTTTTGTAGCAGACTCCATTGCAAGTCTTCTGCTTGCTTGCTCTGAAACTTGTGATTCAATAATAGTTCCAAATAAGATAGTGTTGAGATACATTGTAACGCTTGTTTGCAAAACAGTAGATGCATCTGGTTCAAGAGTAAGATCATCATTATCATTTTTTTCTTTAGGAACTTCTATCGGTAACATATTCATAACAGTCGCATCAAATGTAACATTATTTACAAACTTTGTATATATTATTTTTATCGAGTCAAATTCCTTTTTTAAATAATTTTCTAAAAGTCAGATAGAAAGTTCTCTAGATTGTTCATTTGAAAAGTCTACATCAATGTTTGTTAAAGACCTATAAATATTATAATTATTAAACTTTGCAAAATTATATACTTTTGTACCAATTGGGAAAACTAAATCTTGTTGGCCAACATGTTTTTTTAGTAGTTTCAATACACTTGAGTTATATCCACCACATAGACCAAGGTTAGACCCTATAACTATTCATAAAGTTTTACTTAATACTTGGCCATCTCTTTTCATAAAATTAGAATCACTTGTGTGTGAAATTATGTAATTGAAGATTTCATAAACTTCGGTTAAATAATTTTGGATATTACCCAATCTTTTTGATATCTTTTTCAATTTTGCTGTTGCAACAAGTTCCATAGCACCTGTAATTTTACCAATATCTTTGGTTGATCTAAGTTCATTTTTTAACTCACTTAAATTTGCCATACTCTAAAGCCCTTGAAATTCTTTTTCATCGCCATAGTCAGAAACTACTCAACCTTTTATTTTTGATGTTTGAGTTTTTAAAAGTAGAACAAGTTGTTTGTAAATATCTTTTTCAAGTTTTTCACTAAACTCTTTTTCTGTCTCTAATAATTTTCTTAAAGCTATGCCATTTTTATCTGTTGTAAAAAAACTCATTATTGATTCTTTGTAAGTTCCCATTTCTGAAAGAGGTAACCATTTAATAAGTCTTTTTTTAATTGCAAGTAATATTATAGCTTGATCAATTTGTGATATTGGTTTATATTGTCTTTGTTTTAAAAGTTCCACAATCTTTGAACCATGATCTAAGGTAGCTTTCGTTGCATCATCTAGGTCACTTCCAAACTTGGCGAATGCTTGTAATTCATAATATTGTGCTAATTCAAGTTTTAAAGTTCCAGCAGTTTGTTTGATGGCTTTAATTTGTGCAGATGAACCAACTCTTGAAACTGATAAACCTGTATCAACAGCAGGTCTGATACCAGAATTAAATAATTGTTCTGACAAAAATATTTGACCATCTGTTATTGAAATAACATTTGTAGGTATGTAAGCTGAAATATCTCCTGCTTGCGTTTCTATAATTGGTAAAGCAGTTATACTTCCACCACCAAACTTTTCATTAACCCTAGCAGCTCTTTCAAGTAATCTTGAGTGTAAATAAAATACATCTCCAGGATAAGCTTCTCTACCTGGTGGTCTTCTTAATAATAATGCTAGAGTTCTATAAGCTATGGCATGTTTAGATAAATCATCATATATTATTAAAACATCGTCACCATTTGCCATTCATTCTTCTGCAATTGAGACACCAGTGTATGGTGAAATATATTGCATTGGAGCAGGTTCTGAGGCTGATGCTGATATTACGACTGTATAGTCCATTGCGTTTGCTCTTTTTAGCTTTTCAACAACTTGAGCAACTGTTGATTCTTTTTGTCCAATAGCAACATATATACATTTGACGTTTTTACCTGCTTGATTAATAATTGCATCTATTGCAATAGCTGTTTTTCCAGTTTGTCTATCACCTATTATTAATTCTCTTTGACCTTTTCCAATAGGAATAATTGAATCAATAGATAGTATTCCTGTTTCTAAAGGTTGATTAACTGATTTTCTAGACATAACTCCTGGTGCTATTTTTTCCACATAACTAAATTTTTTATTTTTTAGAGGGCCATTACCATCAATTGGCATACCTATTCCGTTAAGTACACGTCCTAATAATTCATCACCAACGGCAGTTTCAACTATTTTTTTAGTCCTTAGAACTTTGTCACCTTGCTTGATTTTAGAATCATCCCCCATTACAACAGCACCAACGGCACCATCTTCAAGGTTTAGGACCATTCCATATATATCATTTGGAAATAATAATAATTCACCCATCATTACATTATCTAAACCATACAATAAGGCAACACCGTCACCGATGCTTGCCACCTTACCTTCTTCAGACTCTATAATTTTTTTTTCGTAATCTTTTATTTGCTTTTTAATTACTTCTGATATTTCATTAATTTTAAGCGACATCATGATCACCTCTTAATTTCTGTTTTCCTTAATTTTAACTTTCATATCTTCTATTTTACCTTTAACTGAGAAGTCGTAACTCTTGTTTGCAACCTCTACAACTATTCCAGCTATTATATCTTTATCTATAATGTTTTCAAAGTTCACAGTTTTACCTAATTTAGAGGATAACTTTTTTTCAATCATTGAAATAGTATTTGATGGTAACTCAAATGATGAATATATGATACCGTGCTCAATTTTTTTGTACTCTCAAATTTGCTTTAATGCGTATTTAAAAATTGGTTGAATTGAACCAAACACTTTTCTTTTTATCATTAATTTAATAGCATTTACAATGTTAATGTCAAAACTATCTTTCAATGTTTTATCAATAATTAATTCTCTATCCTTTTCATTTATAAAACTGTTTGAAAAAAACTTTTCAAATTCATAGTTATTTTCAAATAAATTAAGAAGATCTTTTAAATTATCAATATAAACATCTAACTTATTTGTTTCTCTCGCAATTTCTGATAATGCTGTTGCTCAATTATGAATTACACTTTGGTTTTCCATACTTAATTTCCGTCTATACTATCTAAAAAATCATTAATTAGTTTTTCGTTATCAGATTTTGATATAGATTTAGCAACAACTTTTTCAGCAACATCAAAAGCAATATCTATAATTTCTTTTCTTATAGTTTCTCGAGCTTCATTTTTTTCAAAATCTAAAATCTTATTAGCATGTTCTTGAATATTTTGAGCTTCTTTTTTTGCATTATTAATAATTTCAAACTTTATACTGTCAGCTTGTCATCTTGCAGAGTCAACAATACCTTTTGCTTCATCTTTTGCTTTTTCTAAAAATCTTGCTGCATCAGCATTATTTTTATTTGCAATTGTTTGTTTTGATGATGCCTCATCTAATAATGCATTAATTTTTTTTCTTCTATCTTTTATTGCTTGTCTAAAAGGTTTGTAAACTAATTTAGATAACAATAATATAATGACAATTGTTGATAAAATGTGTGCTATTAATATTGGTAAGTTTGGAAATAAACCCTCAATAATATTTGGTAGACCATATTTTTGACTATCATCTAAAAAATTAATCATACTATGCAACAAATATTAGAAGAATACTAATAACTAAAGCATATATGGCACCAGATTCTGCAAAACCAGCAGTAATAATTAATGTTGAAGTAACTTTTGGAGCTACTTCTGGGTTTCTTCCAATTGCAAGACAAGCACCATAACCTACTAACCCTTGACCAAGGCTCGCACCTATCATACCAAAACTACAGATACCTGCACCTAGTAATTTATAACCGTCTCCTTCAGCTAAAAATAAAAATTGTGAAAATAATGTATAAATAGGTAACATTGTAATCAATGAACCTCCTGTTAAAATACAAGAATTTCTTAAAACTTCTGCAAACATAAATGTGTCTCCTTTTTACTCTTCTTCAGATTCTCCATGTGCTGCACTAGATCAATATGATAATGTCAACATTGAGAATACAATTGATTGAATTACTCCATCAAATAAATCAAAATATAAATGAAGTCATGGCATTAATATAATGGTAAATATATTTAAACCAGACCAAAAGTATTTATACTGTGTAGTTCAGTCCCCAATTATTGATTGAGAAACTGATTCTGAACCACCAGCAAAGCTACCTTGAAAGTTTATTAATGCTGTGTATAAAAGTGCTAATATAACACTTCCACCCAGCATATTTCCAAATAACCTAAATGAAAGTGAAATAAGAGGAACAAACTGTCCAACTAATTCAACAGGATTTAAGTATTTTTTAAAGAATGCTAACTTTTGATATCTTATACCAAAATAATATATTCCTATAAATGTTACAAATGCAAGTGAAAGTGTGGTTGTATATGAAGTTGTTAATGGTTCAAAACCAAATAATGCAACAATAGAAGATATAACAATATACATAAAAATGTACATTATATATGGAGTTAATTTTCTATGTTCTTTGCCCATTACAGATATAACTATACCTTCAACCTTACTTACAAACATTTCCGTAATCACTAAAAAACCAGACAACTCTTTATTTTCATCATGGTTCCTAATTTTAACATTGTAAGTAATACAAAACGTGCATATTATTACAAATGTTAAAAAAATTGAAAATAATTGCGGAGTTAAAGATAATCATCCATCAAACAATCCGTCTTTAACCAAAAATGAGACCATCTAACCTCCTCCTTTTTTCAATAGATCAACTATATAGACTTTAATTATTTGTTTTATTTTTTATAAAAGGTAATAAAAAAACACCATACAAACCAATTAAAATTCCAATAGGCGAAACTATATTTTGTAAATAAAAACTTATAAGGAATGGAACTATGTAAATTCCTAACTTTAATATAAACAACATTAAGTACAAGAAAGGGTCAATAGTTGATAATAGTTTTTTAACTAAAAATTGATTATAAAAAAAACCAGACCAGCTACAAGATATTCCTAAAAAATAACCAACTAATCACGGATAATTAACTTTCTTTAGTATTATTAAAGTTAAGATTACTGAGAAAACCAAGATTAAACTAATTAAATATAAAAAAAATTTTTTATTTTTGTATACATTCATCGTTCAATCCAGTTCCATCAATTTAATATTACTCCTAAATAAATAATTATTTTAAATTTTTTTAAATTATTTGGTACCAAAAATTCTGTCACCAGCATCACCTAAACCTGGGACTATGAACCCATCATCATTTAAAACTGGGTCTAAACTTGCAGTGTATACATCTACATCGGGATGTTCTCTTTGTAATTTATCTACACCTTCTTGTACAGAAACTAGACATACAAACTTGATTTGTTTCGCGCCCCATGATTTTGCTATTTCAATTGCTTTAGAAGCACTCCCTCCTGTTGCAAGCATAGGGTCTACAACTATGACATAACTTTTGTCTATATTTTTTGTTTTTTTTGCATAATACTGTACTGGTTCTAGCGTTTCTTCATTTCTATACAAACCAATATGTGCAATTCTAGCAGTTGGTACTAACCTTTGAATACCTTCCGTCATACCTAAACCCGCTCTAATTATTGGAATCAAAACAACAGGTATATCAATTGTATAACCTTTTGTTTTTATTACAGGTGTGTTAATATCTATTTCTTTTACAGGAACATCTCTAAAAATTTCATATACCATTAATTGACCTATTTCATTAAGGTTTTCTCTGAAATCTTTTGAAGAAGTTTCAACTTTTCTCATTCTTGTAAGTTTATCAATTATTAATGGGTGTTTAATTATATTAAATGACATATATTCTCCTTCTTATAAATTATTTAGTTTATTAACTCTATTTTGGTGTCTTTCACCTTCAAAACTTGTACTAATAAAAACATCAATAATGTCAAGTGCTTTTTGAACAGCTATGACTCTTGCACCCAAAGCTAATATATTAGCATCATTATGTTTACGAGCCATTTCTGCAGCTTTCTCATCATAACAAAGAGCAGCTCTTGCGTTTTTAACTTTGTTTGCAGCAATTGAGATTCCAATACCGCTGCCACAAATAACAATGCCTAAAGTATTATTTTCAACTGCCAATTTTGCAGTGTTATAACCAAAGTCAGGATAATCTACTGCAGAAGAAGAATCTGTTCCTATATTAATGACTTCATATTTTTTATTTTCTAAGTACTCTACTATTTTGTTTTTCATTTCAATAGCAGTGTGATCATTACCTATAAATATTTTCATATAATCCTCCTAGATTAAATATACCATTTATTTGCAAAAAAATCAGGGACACCCCTGATTTACTAATATTCTTGTTCGTAAATTTCTTTACCTTTTTTAATAATTTCTTCACTTCCAGTTAAACCTGTACCTGCAGGTATTAGGTTTCCTAACATAATATTTTCTTTTAGACCTTCTAATTTATCAACTTTTCCTTTTATAACAGCCTTAACTATTACTCTTGCTGTATCTTGGAATGATGCAGATGAAAGTCAAGAGTCAGACTCAAGTGGGGCTTTCTTAATACCAAATATTACATTTTTTGCAAGTGGTGGTTTTTTATTATTCAATATAGCTTCTTTAACTTCGTTTCTGAAAGCTTTAGCTGAAATAACTTCACCAGGTAATAATTCAGTTTCCCCTGAGTCAATGATTTTTACCTTATTAAGCATTTGCTTGATAATAATTTCAATATACTTATCTGAAATTTCTATACCTTGTAATCTATAAACTTTTTGAACTTCTTTCAAGATATAGTTTTGAACATCTTCAACACGTGCTACTTCTAATAATTCTTTAATATTAACAGCACCCTCAGTTAACTTTTGCCCTCTTGTTACATGTTCACCTTCAGCTACACGAAGGATTGCACCATATTGAGATTTGTATCTTTTTTCGTCTTGGTCTGATTCGACTACAATAGAAACAATGCCATCCTCTTCTTTAGTTTCTTTAACAATACCATCAATTTGTGAAATTATTGCTATAGAACCTTTAGGAGTTGTTATATCAAGTAATTCTTTAATACGTGGTAATCCCTGGGTGATGTCAGCTCCACCAGCAACCCCACCAGTATGGAATGTACGCATTGTAAGTTGAGTCCCTGGTTCACCAATTGATTGTGCTGCAATAACACCTACTGGTTCGCCAATTGTTACAACTTCTCCAGTTGCTAAGTTAATACCATAACATTTTTGGCAAACTCCTCTTTCAGTATCGCAAGTTAATATAGTTCTGATTTGAACATCATCAACTCCTGATTCAATAATTCTGTCAGCCACTTCTGCAGTTATTAATTCGTTTGCACTAACAATTACATTTTCATTTTTGTCTTCAACATCTTCAAATGTATAACGTCCAATTAATCTGTCTCTTAACGGAACAATTACATTGTCATGTTTTGTTTCGATAATTGAGTGAACTCAAAATCCTTTGGCAGGTGAACAATCTTCTTGAGTCACAATTATTTCTTGTGATATATCAACTAACCTACGTGTTAAATATCCTGAGTCAGCTGTTTTTAAGGCAACGTCTGCCATACCTTTACGCGCACCGTGAGTAGATATGAAATATTCTGACACAGTTAATCCTTCACGGAATGAAGATTTAATAGGTATTTCTTTAATATCACCTTTGGGGTCATTCATAAGACCTCTCATACCAACAAGTTGTGTAAAGTTTGAAACATTACCACGAGCACCAGAGTCAGCCATAACAAAAACAGGGTTTTTTAAATCATGTTTTAATATTTGTTCAAGTTTGTTTTGGATTGTGTCTTTAACATTAGATCAAACAGCAATAACACGACGTTTTTTTTCTGTTTTAGTTAACATACCTGAATTGTAAAATTCAGTAATTTTTTTTACTTTTTCATCAGCAATTTTGAAATCTTCGAATTTTTCAGTATATGCAACAACGTCTGCTGCACTTATTGTAGTACCTGATTTAGAAGAAAATTTAAATCCAAGGTCTTTCATATTATCCAACATTTGAGCTGTCTTTTGCGCTCCATAAGATTGGAAATAACGTTCTATAATTAAAGATAGTTCTTTTTTCTTTATAGGCTGTTGTAAAACGTAATCTTTTTCAATATAGTCTCTTATATTTGTATCTATGCTAACTAAAAACTTCTTAACTTCAGCCTCTGCATTCCATATATTAGAGTTAATAATTCAAGGAAACTTCTCTGTGAACATTTGATTAAATATAATTTTACCAACTGTTGTTATTAAAATTTTATCAAGGTCTTGTTCATCAAATGGTTTATTGTGTAGTTCTTTAACAGGTATTCCTACAACTGCATTTAAAGAAACACTTTTTGTTTCATACGCCAATATAACTTCATTATATGATGAGAATAAAGTACCTTGACCTAATAACTCCGGATTATCAGATTCCTTTTCTTCAGTTGTAATATAATAATTACCTAATATCATATCTTGAGTAGGAGTAACAATTGGTTTACCATCTTTTGGACCCAAAATCGCTTTAGAACCAAGCATCAATGCTCTTGCCTCAGCTACAGCTTCTTCGCTTATTGGTAAATGGACAGCCATTTGGTCTCCATCAAAGTCGGCATTGAAAGCAGTTGTAACAAGAGGGTGAAGCCTTATTGCTTTTCCTTTTACTAGTTTTGGTTCAAATGCCTGGATACCTAATCTATGAAGAGTTGGTGCTCTATTTAAAAGAACTGGTCTATCTTTAATTACTTCTTCTAAAACGTCTCAAACTTTTGAGTCATTAGCCAATATTAATTTTTCTGCTACTTTTACATTTTCAGCATGTCCATCTTCTTGAAGTTTTTTAATTACAAATGGTTTAAATAATGTTATTGCCATATCTCTTGGAATACCTGCTTGATACATTTTCAAATCCGGACCAATAGCAATAACTGATCTTCCTGAATAATCAACACGTTTACCAAGTAAGTTTTGTCTGAAACGACCTTGTTTTCCTTTTAAGATTGAAGTTAAAGACTTCAATGCTCTCTTATCTTTACCAATAACTGGCCTAGGTTTACGTTCATTATCTAATAGTGCATCAACCGCTTCTTGTAGCATACGTTTTTCGTTATTAACAATTATACTTGGCGCTCCCATTGCCTTAACTTTTTTTAAACGCTCATTTCTTATTATTATTCTTCTATATAGGTCATTTATTTCTGATGTTGTAAATCTACCACCGTCTAATTGAATTATAGGTCTAATATCAGGAGGTATAACAGGTATAACTCTTAAAATCATTCATTCTGGTCTAGATTCTGATTTTTTTAAAGAGTCTAAGATTTCAAGTCTTTTCATTAGCTTACTTTGATCTGTTGAACCTTTTTTCTCTTTTAAATCTTCTTTAATTTTTTTAATTTCCTCATCAAGGTTAATACCTTTAAGTAAATCTTCAACAGCACTTGCTCCAATACCAAATTTTGCATTTGTGTGTCTTGAAATAAAAGTGGCTGCTTCATCCATTGAAAAAGGACTTTGTGTCGTACTTAATTGCTCAATTAATTTTGTAGCACGTTTAAAAGAAAATTCCTCTTGTTTCAAGTTTTCACGTAAGTCTTCAAGTGTTTTTAAAAGTTTTTCTCTCGTTTTAATACTTGCCTTACCATTACCTAAATCTAAAACTTGACCTTTTTTAAGGTGTTTTGAATTACCTGGGTCTAAAACGATGTAACTTACGAAATAAACCACTTCTTCAACTTCCTTAGTTTTTAAATCTAGAATAGAAGCAATTCTTGAAGGTGCAACTTTAAGCATTCAAATATGTGTAACAGGTTCTTCTAATTCAATATGACCCATTCTTTCACGTCTTACAATAGATTCTGTTATCTCAACACCACAACGTTCACATATTTTACCCTTATTTTTGACTTTTTTATACTTTCCACAACTACATTCATAGTTTCTAGTTGGTCCAAATATTCTTTCGTCAAATAAACCTTCTTTCTCGGTTTTGAGTGTTTTATAATTTATTGTTTCAGGTTTAGTGACCTCACCACGAGATCAGCTTCTTATAACTTCAGGAGAAGCTAGCTCAATTTTTATCATTCTTTTATTTTTATTAACCATACCTTAGTTTCTCCTTCTATTCACTAAAATCTTTATCATCAAAATCTATGTCAGTGAAATCTTCAATATCTAAGTCTTGAAGTTCTTCTTCTGATGGTTCTACAAACTCATCAAAATCATCATTGTTTTCTAAATTGTTTGAACTATTTTCCATAAAGTCATTTAGTTCATCGATATCAATTTCAGTATCATCATAAGCACTTATTGGTGCCTTGTTACCATTTTCATCAATCATGTGCATATCAAAACCTAAACCCATAATTTCTTTGGTTAAAACATTAAATGATTCTGGAATACCAGGTTTAGGAATTGGTTTTGATCTTACAATTGACTCGTAAGTTTTTATACGACCTTTTATATCATCTGATTTTATTGTTAATATTTCACGTAAAGTATAAGCTGCACCATAAGCTTCTAGTGCTCAAACTTCCATTTCCCCAAATCTTTGACCACCATTTTGTGCTTTACCACCAAGTGGTTGTTGAGTTATTAAAGAATATGGACCAATATTTCTTGTATGTAATTTATCGTCAACCATATGAGAAAGTTTCAACATATACATAACACCAACAGATATTGGTTTGTCAAAGGCTTCACCAGTTCTACCATCAATTAACTTAACCTTACCAAAGTTTGTCATACCAGCTTCAGTCATTATTTCTTTCAAATCTTGTTCTTTTACACCCTCAAAAACAGGAGTACTTATTTTTACTCCTAATTTTTGAGCAGCCATTCCTAAGTGAATTTCTAAAACTTGACCAATATTCATACGAGATGGCACACCTTGAGGGTTTAACATAATATCAACAGGAGTACCATCTTCCATATGTGGCATATCCTCAACAGGTAGAATTTTTGAGATAACACCTTTGTTACCATGTCTACCTGCCATTTTATCCCCTTCTTGGATTTTACGTTTTTGAACTACATAAACCTTTATAACTTCTAATATATCAGCTGGTAAATCATGACCATTTGCTTTACTAAATCGTTTTATAGATTTAACAATTCCTTCACCACCATTGGGTACTCTAAGAGAGTTGTCTTTTACATTTCTTGATTTTTCTCCAAAGATTGCATGTAGTAATTTATCTTCTGGAGACAATTGTGTTTGAGACTTTGGTGTTACTTTTCCAACTAAAATATCTCCTACTTTTACTTCTGCACCAATTGCAACTATACCATCTTCATCAAGGTTTTTTTTCACAGTCTCAGAAACATTTGGTATATCTCTTGTTATTTCTTCTTGACCTTGTTTAGTTTGTCTTCTTTCGATTGTATATTCATCAATATGAATTGAAGTAAATCTATCATCAATAACAACTCTTTCAGAAACTATAACAGCATCCTCATAGTTATATCCATTTCAAGTGGTAAATGCTACTACAACATTTTGACCTAATGCTAGTTCACCTTTTTCCATTGAAGGACCATCAGCTAATATATCTCTTTTTTTTACTTTATCTCCAACTTTAACAATTGGTATATGTGTTATTGCAGTTCCATTATTAGATCTGTTGAAATCATTTAAGTCGTAATTTTTAACTACATTATTTTGCTCAATTATAATTTTACGAGAATCCACATATTTTACTATTCCATCTTCAGTTGCAACAACAGCATCTCCTGAGTCTCTAGCTGCTTCAAATTCAACACCAGTACCAACAACAGGTGATTCAGGATCTATTAATGGAACAGCTTGACGTTGCATATTTGCACCCATAAGTGCACGGTTAGCATCATCATTTTCTAGGAATGGAATACAAGATGTGGCTATAGAAACTATCTGTTTAGGAGATACGTCAACATAGTCTACATCTGCTGCATTAACCATGATGTCATCTCCTCGATATCTTGCGATAACTTGATCATCAAGTATAGTACCATCTTCAGACATTTTTATGTTAGCTTGTGCTACAACGTATTCTTTTTCTTTGTCTGCAGTTAAATATTCATATTGATCTAAATATACTTTTTTATTTTTTACTTTTCTATATGGTGTTTCGATGAAACCATATTCGTTTATTTTTGCGTATGTTGATAAGTTATTAATTAATCCAATGTTTGGTCCTTCAGGTGTTTCGATAGGACAAATTCTTCCATAGTGAGAAGGGTGAACGTCCCTAACTTCAAGTGCTGCTCTATCTCTACTTAATCCACCTGGTCCTAATGCTGTTAATCTACGTTTGTTTGTAAGTTCTGCAAGTGGGTTAGTTTGGTCCATAAATTGTGATAATTGTGACAAGTTAAAAAACTCTCCAATTATTGCAGTTAACGGTTTGTTATTTATAACTCCTGATGGTTTCATTTTAAATGGGTTTGAAGTAGCTAGTTTTTCACGAACGTTTTTTTCAATACGCATCATTCCAATTCTAAATTGGTTTTGTAATAATTCTCCAACTGTTCTAACTCTTCTGTTACCTAAGTGATCAATATCATCAATTTCACCAATTCCATTAGACAAATTTAACGCATAAGATATTGTAGCAACTATATCAGGAATATTTATAAATTCATCAGATGAATTTTTTGTAATACCAATTATTGTTTCTATTTCATCTCTTAAATCATTATCTTTATAAACTCTTATTACTTGAATTTCGTTACCTGATTCAATTGCTTTATTAAAGTTTATGTGTTTAATCATTGCACCATCACTTAAAACTAAATCAATTTCATCTATATTATCTTTAGAAACTTCTAATCCTTTAGCAAATGCAACCTTACCATTTTTATCAATTATATCTTCAGCTAAAATTCTTCCAATTAATCTATTTTTTACTGCTAACTTTTGTTGTAATTTAAATCTACCAGCTTTTGTTAAATCATACTTTCTTTTGTCGAATAAAAGACCATAAAGATATTTGCTCGCACCGTCTGATGTTGCAGTTTCACCTTGTCTAATTTTTTTATAAATATCTTGTACTTGATTTTCATAGTCTATATTTAAGTCTCCAGTTAATGTATCAGCTTCATAACTTAATTCCATAACTCTGTTATTATCAAATAATGACAATACTTCATCTTTATCCATTTTGAATGCTGTTAATAAACTTGATACAGTTGTTTTTCTAGACTTATCAATTTTTACATTAAAAATACTTGCTATCTTATTATCAAGTGTTTTTTTAGTTTCAAGTTCAAATTCTAATCAAGTACCTCTTGATGGAATGATGTCAGCAAAATAAATCATTTCCCCATTTTTTCTGTTCATTTCTTGTTTGAAATAACTTCCAGGCGATCTTACCAATTGTGAAACAACGACTTTTTCGCTTCCATTAATTATAAATGTACCTCTATCTGTCATTAATGGAAATTCTCCGAAGAACACTTCACCTGTTTTATATATATCAATTGTGGCAATATAGAAGTCATCTTTTTCTTCTTTTAATTCAATCTGGATTGAGTCTTTATCTCCATACTTACTTTTAAACTCAAAAAAGTAAAGATTATCTTTACCATTTTTAAATTCAATAGTATTTGCTTCAAGTTTTTCTTGAAGTCAGTTTTTTAAGAAGGCATCAGGCGAACCAATTATATTACTTTTAAATATTTCAACATCTTCCATATGTATTGTTAATGAAAGATCAGCATATATTGGAGCATCATAAATCTTTGATTCTTCTTTTGCTTTTACCATTGACATTCTTGGTTCTCTAAATTCTCAATTAGTAAGAGAAAGAACAATGTTTCCATCTATAGACATAATTGGAAATACTTCAGAGAAAACCTCGTCAATACCAACTTTTTTAAATCAATCAAATGTTGCAGTTTGTAACTCAATCAAATTCGGAAGCTCTAAGTTTCCAGATACTTTTGAGTAATCTCTTCTTTCAACAAGCGCATTTATTTTTTTAACTTTATAGTTCATTTAGTGTCCCCCAATCAAAATGAAATACACGCACATAGATTCTATACTAATTAGACACGTATTTCAATAGATTTAAATTAGTTTTTTTAAAATGCAAAAGCAAGCATGTATGCTTGCTATTTTTTTTAGTTGTTTAAGTAATTATTTTAAATCTACTGAAGCCCCTGCTTCAACTAATTGTTTTTTAATTTCTTCTGCATCTTCAACTTTAACATTTTCTTTTAAAGCAGCAGGTAAAGTACCATCAACTAATTTTTTAGCTTCCATTAAACCAAGTCCTGTTATTTCTTTAACAATTTTTATAACTGCAACCTTATTTCCACCAGCACTTGTTAACATCACACTTACTTCAGAAGGAGCTGATGCTGCTCCACCATCTGCTGTTGGCGCTGCAACTGCAGCAGCTGCAACAACACCGAAATGATCTTCTATTGCTTTTACTAAATCATTTAATTCTGTTAACTTCATTTCTTCTAAAGCTTTAATTATATCATCTTTTGTAATTGCCATTTTGTAATTCTCCTTTAATCTTTTTTTGTATTAGCTATTTCTTTAACAGTTAACATAAACTGTCTCAATGGATATATAAGTGAAGAAGCAAACATAGAGTATAGTTCTTCTTTTGAAGGTAGCATTGCAATTTCTGTTATTGCAGCTGTATCCATTACATTCCCTTCATAAATTCCTGCTTTTAATTTTAAATCAGGATTTTTTTTGCTAAACTTTGCCACAAGTTTTGCAGGTTTTATTGGGTCTTCCTCTGAGAATAAAAATATATTTTGTTGAGTTAAAAATGCATCTAATCCGTTTATTTTTAGTTCTTCCATTGCTCTTGTGAATAATGAATCCTTATAAACTTTTATAAATACATTTTCTTCCAAAGCAAGATTTCTTAAATCTGTAATTTGTGCTACAGAAAGATTTTTATACTCAGCGATAACCATACCTTTACAATTTTTTATTTTACTTACAATTTCATTAACTACTTGTGTTTTTTTTGCATGCGCTGGTCTTGAAGTTGCCAAATCGGTTCCCCCTTCTATGTAAAATTACTATTAACCAAATAAAAACCTTGGTTAATACCAAGGTTAAATTACATTTGAAATAATTCAAATATGATCATTCCTCGGTAACATTATTAAGATTTTACTCCGTTACTTTCTTTGGTATGAATAGCATAAATATAATAGCATTATTTTTTTAATAATTCTAGTAATCAACTAAAACTTTGATTCCAGGTCCCATTGTTGTAGATATTGATACATTTTTAATATATGTACCTTTAACTGCTGCTGGTTTGGCTTTTTTAATTACATCTAGAATTGCATTGTAATTTTTTAATATATTTTCATCATTAAATGAAACTTTACCTATAATTGAATGTATGTTACCTTCTTTGTCGGTTCTATATTCAACTTTACCTTTTTTAATATCATTTATTGCAGAAACAACATCAGTTGTAACAGTACCAGTTTTAGGATTTGGCATAAGTCCTTTTGTTCCTAATAATTTACCAATTTTACCTAACTCAGCCATTATCTCTGGAGTTGCGACAACAACATCAAATTCAAACCAATTTTCTTTTTGAATTTTTTGTATTAATTCAGTACCACCTACAAAATCAGCTTTTGCGTCAATTGCTTCTTTTAATTTTGTTTTTGTTAGAACTAAGATTTTTTGAGTTTTACCAGTTCCACCAGGAAGCACAAGCGCTCCTCTAATTTGTTGATCTGCATGTCTAGGGTCTACATTCAAATTAAATGCAATATCAATTGTTGAATCAAATTTAGTTGTTGATGTTTCTTTAGCGATTTTTATAGCTTCATTAATTGGGTATTGTTTAGTTTTATCAACCTTAGTATGTGCTTCTTTTAACTTTTTACTTAACTTTGGCATAATTATTTACCTTCCTTAGAAGACATACCTTCAATTTTAATACCCATATTTCTTGCAGTTCCTGCTATAGTATTCATTGCTGCCTCAACTGAGTTTGCATTTAAATCAGGTAACTTATACTCTGCTATTTTTCTTATTTCGCTAACATCAAGTGTTGCTACAATTTCTGTTCCCGGTTTCTTTGAACCTTTTTGAATGTTCGCTGCTTTTTTTAACAAAAATGCAGCTGGGGTTGTTTTTAATACATAATCAAATGATTTATCATCATAAGCTGTAATTACTACAGGTACTACTTCTCCCGCTCTATCTTTAGTGGCTTCATTAAATTGTTGTGTGAATTGAGGCATATTGATACCAAGTGAAGCTAGTTCTGCTCCTGGTTTTGCTTGCATTGCCATAAATTCAAGTTTTGCTATACGTGTGATTTTTTTTGCCACGATAAACACCTCCTGTTTCGCTGTGGTCCAATCGCATAAAATTAATTATACTTCCACAATAAAAATCTGCCATAAATAATAATATCACATATAGTGTAAATTATTTATAATATTTCTATGTTTTTAATTATTATTGGTTTTACAGGTACATCATCATAAAAATTTGATGAGTTTGTTTCAACTTTTTCAATTTCTAAAGCTATATCTAAGCTATCTTTATCTGCAACTTTGCCAAATGCTGCATACTCTCCATCTAAAAATTTAGCGTTTCCTGTTACAATAAAAAATTGGCTTGATGCACTATCTTTTACCATTGTTCTAGCCATAGAGATAACACCTTTATCATGTGATAGTTTGTTTTCTCATCCATTAGACAAGAATTCTCCTTTAATTTCTTTTGCACCTTTTTTTTCAGACATATCTTCAAAAAGACCTCCACCTTGTATCATAAATCCTTTTATAACTCGGTGGAATATTAAACCGTTAAAGTAATTTTGTTCTATTAAACTTATAAAATTTGCACAAGTCAATGGTGCAATATCTGGGAATAATTCGAATGTCATAGATTTTCCATTTTCAAGATTTATTCTTATTTTTTTTATGTTCAAAACTCTCCTAAACTAATATTTGTATGCAAGGCTTAAACTTGCAAATTCAAATTCAGTTGGTGTAATTCTTCCAAATAATTCAATGTTTACTATGGCAATACCTTTTTCGAAATCCATTTCAATTACTTGTCCTTCAGTATTGGCAAAAGGCCCATCTTTAACCAAAACAACATCCTTAAGTTTAAAAGTTGCTTCAAATAAGACTTTTTCTTTTTTTGGCTGATTTGCATTACCTTTTGAGAATTTCTTATCTTTGTTTGAGACTTCATCTTGATTCAATAACCTAAAAACTTCTTCACTAGTTAGTGGTAAAGGTTTTGCACCTCTACCTGATGAACCAATAAAACCTGTTACACCTGGTGTGTTTCTAATAATGAATCATGTTTCATCTGTCATGTGCATATTTATAAAAATATATCCAGGAAATTTATTTTTATCTATGATTTTATTGTTTTTTCCCATAACAGGGCTTTTTGATATTCTTATATCAAAAACTTTTTCTTCAAGGTTTGATGATTCAATTTTTTGAAGTAAATCTGCTTTAACACTATCTTCATGCCCGCTATTACAGTTTATTACAAATCATTGTCCCTTATATGATGCTAACTCTTCTTCCATATTAATTAAATCTATTGCCATAATACTCCTTATTAAATTATTTTAATTTCTACAAATAAATGTTGTAGTCCATAGTCAACCAAAAAGAAAAATATACCAAATATAAGTATGAAAACAATAACCCATAAGAACTTCATACTAAGGTTTTCTCTTGTAGATCATTTAATTTTATTTATTTCTTTTAAAAACTTTACAGGTCCTTCTTTAGCTACTTGCTTTAAACTAATTTTGTCTTTATGTTTTTTTATTTTTTTATTTCTGGCAGCCTTAAGTTTTCCTTCATGAGTTCCATCATGACCTTGGATTGTTTGGAATAACTCATCAAATTGTTTTTTCTTTTCTTCTTTTAAAGTTTTTTTTGTATTAGCTTTTTCTAACTTCAATTTAGCTTTTTCTTCTTTTGAAAGCTTTTTTTTGTCATCCATTTTATCTTGTCTCCTTATGAAGAACATGCGTATTACATGTTGGGCAGAACTTTTTAATTTCTAATCTTTCAGATTGACTTAAAGAACTTTTGTTAAAAGTGTAATTTCTTGATAAACAATTTACACACACAATAATGACTTTATTTTTACTTGTTGACATTTAACTCACAATACTTTCTTACAATATTATATATTACTATCTTAATTTATTAAACTATTAAAGTATTTTTTTAAATTTTCTTTAATAATTAAAAACTTTCTTCTAGATATATTTAATGTTTCCATTATTTCTTTTTGGCTATGACCTTCATATATCATAACTGCGACTTTTTTAGATATGGAATCTGCATTAGAATTCAAATAAGTGTTCAATATGATCCTTACGTCCTGTCTTGTTTTAATATAATTATAGTTGTTAAATGAGAATATATCTAAGTCTTTATCTAAATTTGAAATATAAGAACCAAACATTTCGCCTCTATTACTATTTATAGCTTCAATTGTAGCTAACCTCTTATTTCTTCTTAGAAACTTTGCATAATCTAATATTCTCTTTTTTAATATATAGTTTGCATACGCTGGTAATGGTATTTTTGTTTCTTTATCGTACTTTTCATCAACTTCAATAAGAGTTTTATATACTGTGTGTATAAAATCATCAACATCCAACTGTAAAAAAGATAATTTTCTATGTTCATTTATTACTGTTTTGTATAAAATATTTTTTAAATAAGTTAGCTCTGATTCATTTATTTTATTTTTAAACTTTTGATCAACAATTTCAGATAATATGCTTTTTGTTTTAAAATATATGTTTTGCAATTTAATCTTCCGTTCTATTTATAAAAAAATTATAAAGAATTATTCCACAAGCAACAGATACATTTAAGGAATCAATTACATTTGTCGTTTTAATCTTAAAAACAAAATCTGAATTATTTAATAGATTATTAGAGATACCTTCTCCTTCATTACCTAAAATAATAACTTTTTTTTCATATATATTGATTGTATTTAAGCTTACACTTTTTTCATTTAAAGCAGAAGCATAGATCCAAAATCCTTTTTTCTTTAAGTTATCTAATGAAGAGGATAGATTTTTGACTTTTATTATAGGAATATTGTAAATAGTACCTGATGAAGCTTTGATTACTGAAGAAGTTACATCAACTTGATTGATGTCCTTCATTATAATTGCATCAACACCCAATAAACTTGAAGATCTTATAATTGCTCCAAAGTTATGTGGGTCATGGATCTTATCTAACATCAAAATAGTTTTAATATTTTGATTTTCAGTTAAAGAGAATTTTGCATATTCAAAATCTTTTAATATGGCTAAATATCCTTGATGTACACTTTTTTTATCAACTAACATTTTGATAAAAATGTCTTTATCCAATGATTCTCATAAAATATTATATTTTTTTATAGTACTAAAAATAGATGGAGTAAAAGAATTACCTTTTAAAATAAAAAGTCTCTTAATTAACTTTGGTCTATTTATAATTATATTTTCAACTACATTTTTACCATAAGCAATTAAATCATTTTTAGTCATTTTATATAATATTTCTTTCTATTAATTTTTTCCTTAAACTATCAGCTAAAGGATAATTTTTTATTTCTTGTGCGCCTTTTCATTCCATTAAATTTTTTATGTCATTTTCATTAATTTCTTTTATATCATACTTAAAGCCTAAACATTTCAATAAACTTTTCAAATGTGAAAAACATAAATCAACTTTTCCATTTTTAATTTGTTTATTTAAATATTTGATTATTTCATCTATTAGAGTAATCACCATAGGTGTGTTTAAATCATCTGACATATAATTTATAAACTTTTCTTCAAAGTTATATGGAATAAAGTCATCATCAATTGGAGTTTTAAAATCTTCCAGTACTTCTTTAATTGCTAATTTTCAATTAAGCGTTTTTAATAATTTATATATTTTTTCATTTCAATCTTCTGCTTGTTTTATGTGTTGTTCTGTAATATTTAATGGTTGCCTGTAACTTGATGTCAAAAATATATACTTTAAAGTATTGGCGTCATAGTCGCTTAAAAAATCCTTAACGGTAATTATATTACCTAATGACTTAGACATTTTAACATTTTCTAGAGCTAAATGACCATTATGCATTCAATTTTTTGAAATTTCTATATTATTTTTAGCTAAGAACTGTATTCGTTCATTTTCGTGATGGGGGAATTTTAAATCAATACCACCAATATGTATATCGATTGTTTTTTTAAAATAATTATCAATTAAAAGTGCACATTCAGTGTGTCAACCTGGTCTGCCAAGGCTTCACTTTGATAATCATTTCTTACCAGTATCGGTTTTTTTTCACAAAACGAAATCTCCTGGGTTTTTTTTGTTTTCTTCCAAATCAATTCTAACACCAGCCAATAATTTTGAAACATCTTGTTTTGATAGATTTCCATACTCAGATTTAAATTTTGATATATCAAAATAAACACTTCCATCTACTATATATGCAAATTTTTTTTCTAATAAATCGTCTATAAAAAAAATAATTTCATCAATTTTTGATGATATTGAAATAATAGATGTTGGTGGAACTAAATTAAGGTTTTTCATGTCTACAAGAAAAGCATTCCTATATTTTTCAACAAGCTCTTCTTCTGATATTTTTAAAGACAACGCCTTATTAATTATTTTGTCATCAATGTCAGTTATGTTTAATAAATAATTATAATTAATATTTAGATATTTAAAAAACCTAACTAAAGTATCTGCTAATATTAAGGGACGTGCATTGCCTATGTGAATATAATCATAAACCGTAGGTCCACAAGTATACATAGTTATATTTTTAGTGTCAATATTTTTTAAACTACCCGTAAATGAATCGAAAATTTTCATTAATAAAATCCTTATCTATCTCTTTTAATTAGTGGGTGTACAGCTTTGTATGTAAAGTAAAGCACTGTGGCATTAAACAATATTTTAAGTGGTGCTTGGACTAATCTACTTATAAGCATTGCACTATAACCTTTTGAACCATCAATTCCTAAAAATCCAGCATCACCCCATGCCGATATAATCGATGTAGAAAGGTACTCAGATGCAGAAGCAAATAATATTATTGGTAAAAGAACGTGAAGTGATTTAGTATTTTTCTTATAAAGTAAAGAAAAATAAACAACTCAAACAAAAAACAAACAGGTCAATGTGGATCCTGCAAAGAATCATTTGTAAACTTCCTTGGTAACTTTTATACCGAAAATATTAATTTCTCCAGTGAAATAATCAATTATTACTAATATAAAGACTGAAAATAATATAAAGAATAAATTAATTAAAAGCATATTAGCTCAATTATATCCTTTTCCAAGTCTTAATAAACTAGAACCAATACCTGCAATAAACCCAAATGAGATAACGACTATTATAAAGGCTGGGTGTATAAATGATGGTACAAATATCATGACAAGTACCTCTGTAATTAAAGCTACCAAAACCCCAATAATTGGACCAAAAATAAATCCTGTAATTTTAACCATAACTCCTTCAAATGCAATTCTTATAGGAGGGAATACTGTAATTGGTATTGTCAATGAAATAACAACAGTTACACTTACATTTATTGCTGTAAACATTGTTATATATGCAATATTTTTTGTTGTAAATCTTATACCATGATACCTTTCTTTAAGAACAACAAAAGAAAAAGTATTATAAACAAAATAGGCTAAAATGAATGCTCCGATTAAACCTGACATTGCATAAGCAAGATTGTTGCCATCTAAAAGTCAGTTACTTATCTTTTCCATAAATACCCCTTATAAACTTCAGTCTATAACTTTCATTTTTCTTTCTTCTAATAAAAGGTTGATTTTTGAAAATACATCACTTTCATAAAAACCTTTATAATAACTAAATGGCGATGGATGAGTAGTCATAATAACATTACCATTTTTTTTCTTAAAATTATTATATATATTTTTTGCTGAATTACCTCATAAACAATAAATAATATTTTTATTTTTTTTATTTATATAATTAAGTATATCTAAAACTATATTTTGTCAGCCCATCTTAGAATGAGAGTTCGGTTTATGTAACTCAACTGTCAAGCAAGTATTAATCAAAAACACACCTTGTTTTACTCAACCTAACAAACTATTATTTTTGCTATGGTCAATATTTAAGTCCCTTTTTAATTCTTTAAAAATATTTTGTAAACTTTTTGGAGTTTTATTATTTTCAAATGTACTAAAAGCAATACCATCAGCTTGATTAATGTCGTGATATGGGTCCTGACCAATTATAACAACTTTTATATCATCAATATGTATATGATTAAATAAATTAAATATGTAATTTTTTTTTGGGGTTGTTTTATCAAAATCGTTAATCTTTGTCCATACAGTATTTATTTGTTCATTTATGTTTAATTGTTCAAAAACATCTAATCAATCTTTATTAATATATTTTTTTCATTCCATTAACTAAATTAAACTTTCTTTTTCTTTGATTTTTGTTCTTTTTTTTCAATGCGTTTCAATATTTTTTTTTCTTTTTTTGATACTGCAAAATTTTCATAATCTTCTAATTCTGCATCTCTTCTAGGAGTTGAAAATATCTCATCTTCTTCTTGGACTGGACCTAAATCAATAATGTCATCATTTTTAGAGATCATACCGGTTGCTGTAACAAGATTATCTTCATATAAACTAGTTATAGACTTTGTTTTATCCATTTTTTGATTTACTATTGGTTGACTTTTTCCTTCTAAATCAATAAGCTTTAAGTATTCATCGGTACTTAAAATTGACTGAGTGTTCATGCTTTTGTTATTGATAACTACATCACTATTAAAATCATCTTCAATAGGACCATAATCTATAACATTTGGTGTTTCATTTTTGACATATGTATCTTGTTCAACATTAGTTTCACTAACTTGTTCAATATTAGTTTTAGTATAATTTTCTTTAATATCATCAGCTTTTTCTATACTTTGCATATTAGTTGGCTGATTTATTATAAGTGAATCCTCATTTAAATAAGAAGGGTCTTCAATTATCTCATCGACTACTTCATAGCCTTCATTTACAATATTATTAATAGTAGTGTCTTCTAAAACATCTTTTTTATAATTCAAAGAATCCTTAGGTTCAGATTGAATGACTTCATTGTTAAAATCAATTTTTTGCGCATTTATAGTTTTGTCTTTTTTGAGTATTTCTTCAATCCTATCTTTTAAAGATTCTTTATTATCTTCCTCTTCATTAGTATTAAATTGAGAATTCGTTAATGAGTCTATTTTTTTATTGTTTTCCTGGTTTTCGAGACTTTCTTGTTCTTTTTTTTTTGCCTTTTCAGGATTTATGTCCTTGTAGGCTGACAATTCTCCTAAACTATCATCATCAGTATTATTAAAATACAAATCAGGTTCAAAATCTTTAACAATAGCACCAGTTTTATCTTCGTTAAAAACTGTATCATCAATTGATAAAGTCTCATCATTAAATATAATAGGGTCTTTTGGAGAGATATCAAATTTAAGCATTTCTTCTGTTATTGGATTTCTATTTAAAATTTCATCTCGCTTGTTCTTTTTATTTGTAAGAAATTTACTTTGTTTTTTAGGTACTAAATTATTAGAACTTTCCTTGTAATATTCATCTACTAAATCTTCATAAGGGTTGTTTTTGATTTGGCTTAAATTTTCATATCTGTTTTTAAACTGATCTAATTTGTTATTATTAATTCGTCTTTGTTGAGGTTGTGAATTTCATTTTTGATACTGGTTATAATCTGAGAAATCTATGGGTTGTTGGTAACTATTGGGTTGTTGGTAATTGTTTGGTTGTTGGTAATTGTTTGGTTGTTGGTAATTGTTTGGTTGTTGGTAATTATTGGGTTGTTGGTAACTATTGGGTTGTTGGTAACTATTGGGTTGTTGGTAACTATTGGGTTGTTGGTAATTATTGGGTTGTTGGTAATTATTGGGTTGTTGGTAATTGTTTGGTTGTTGGTAATTGTTTGGTTGATTAGCTACTAAGTTATTTTGAAGTGGGGTTGGTATTTGATTAAATGAGTTTAAAGGTATTAATTGAGGTGCATAGTCAGTGAACATAGGTAAAAAAGATCTATAATTATTAGAAAAGTTATTAGTATAGTATGTTGGCATGAATCCAAACCCCAATTCTGGAATTGGCTGAAAAGTGCTAAATGGACTATTTAACATTGGATTAAAAGATGAATTAAACATATTAAACATTGGATTAAAAAATTGAGTAACAGATTGAATGAACCTATGAGCATCTTCTTCATTAATAAAAGATGCTATTACATTGTTACTATTAAAATCCACAACGCTAAAATAATTATTTTCAAATCTAATATAATAATTCATCTGCATACACCTTAAATAATTATAATTATCTCATAAAAAAAAGTAAATAATAGTTTGAGTTTCTAATATTTACTTTTTACTTATAATAATCTCAACATTTTCAACCTCTAAAGAGTTAAACATATTTTCAGACCCTATTTTGAAAAAACTGTTTTTTGAAAATTGATATATTGTTGGTTCATATCAATAATAAATCTGATCAGTTCTTGTTTTACCTTTGCTATCATCTTTAACTTCACTAATTTTAAAGTTAGCTAGTGATAGACCAACAACCAAATTATTCATCCCTTTGATTCTTATTTCATAGCTTTTGTCGTTTTGATTGTCTGGTACTAAAAAATCCAAGACAACATCAGGCATTTTTTCTGTACTTGTATATACAAATGTTCTATCTTTTGTTTCTTTTGAGTCTTGTGCTTGTATATCATTACCTTCTTTTTGTTTGAAAAGTTTAGCACCATTTGAAATATCATATGCTTCTTCAGAGAAATCTGACAAACTTGAATTTATATTGCTTTCCTTAAATGAGAATTCTGATGGCATCAAAAAACCAATTTCTGTTTTGTCGGCCTTGTCTTCCAATTGTTTATGGATTAAGTTAAATGTTTTTTTATCAGTGCCTTCAACAAGTTTTTTAGACTCTACAGTAATGTTTGATGTTAATGTGTCATAAAAACTATCAGCATCATCTGATGACATTGCAAAAACTTTTTTATCTTTGTATTCAGAAAAATAATTAGCTTTATCATTTTCAAATAATTTAGGTACATATTTCTCTCATGTTAAATCATAATAATTTTTTAAACTTTTTTGTCTTGGTTCTACAAAAAAACCTTCTTCATTTATAAGTTCACTAGATGAATCTAATTCTCCATTTTCGTTATACTCTTTTTTTAATGCAACGCCAAAAGTATTTGAGCCATTGAATGTTGTCACGTTTTTTTCATCATTAAGCTTTGCTGATAAGTTTAAATCATCAAGTTTTACATCTTTTACATCATAATTAAATGATTTAAATCTTGTATTTTTAGATGATTTTGTGTAATCTTCTATAAATTCATTTTTAGTAGTGTCATCATTAAACTCTAAGTTTGCTTTTTTTCCATTATAAGAATCATTCAATATATAGTCTAATGACATTCCTAGTCCTGAGTCCCCTAAAAATTTTTTTTCTTTTTCTCTTTTGTCTGCATTTTGGTACTTACTGTCTTTGTAAGTTATAGCCTCTAAGATTTGTATAGTTAGGTTAGTTAAGAGTTTATTTTTATCATTTGAAAATAAATCAAATGCTTCAATTTTTTTATCTTCACCTCTTCAATTAAGTTCATATTCTTTTTCTCCTGCTACAAGTATATCAAGACTATCAGTTGGAGCAGAGCCACAAGAAATAGTTGATAAAGCTGTTGAAGAACTTACTAATATAGAAGTCATTATTGATAATAGTTTTTTCATATTTTCTCCTTGTAATAATTATTTTTTTATTTGATCTTGGAACTTTCCATAATCTCTCATAAAATTTATTTTTATTGTACCAGTAGGTCCATTTCTATGCTTTGAAATTATAACATCAGTTTCATCAGTTTGACTAGAATTGTCATAAACAATATCCTTATTGTCATAGTATGCTTCCCTATATAAAAACATTATAATGTCTGCATCCTGTTCAATAGCTCCACTGTCCCTAAGATCAGACATTATAGGTACTTTTTGTTCTCTTGTCTCAACTCTTCTAGATAATTGAGACAAGCATATTATTGGCATATCTAATTCTCTGGCAATTTTTTTTAATTGTCTTGAGATTGCAGCTACTTCATTTTGTCTACTTTCAAATCTCGTTGAAATTGATGAAATTAATTGAAGATAATCAATTATACATATGTCAATATTGAAATCTCTTTTCATTTTTCTTAATTTAGATTGTAACTGTAAAACATTTAAACCAGGTGAGTCATCTATAATAATATTCATATTTTTAATTTCTTCACCACTTGCAAAAATTCGTTTTCATAACTCAGGTGTTATTCCCTGAGCAGTTTTTAAAGTAGAAGAACTAACCTTAGATTTTGCGCTTAATATTCTTTGAACAAGTTGTTCCTTAGGCATCTCAAGTGAAAAAAATGCTACTCCTTTATTATACAAAGCTGCATTCAATGCTAAATTTAATGCAAATGCAGTTTTCCCCATTGAAGGTCTAGCTGCTAAAATTATAAAATCTCCATTTTGTCAACCGTTAGTCATTTGATCTAGCTCCGAGAAACCAGATGGAACACCATTAATTAAATCACCGTTTTTCTCTAATTGTTCAATTTTTTTAATTACTTGAATTATAGTTTCTTTTATTTCTGTAGCTTCATCTTTATGTATATCAGTTTTTATGTCTAATATTCTTTGCTGAGTTAATAAAAACACTTCTTCAATTGGGGTGTTTGTCTCTCTTAACTTTTTAATATTTTCAAGTTCTCTATCTAAACGTCTACCTATTGAGTTTTTAAATACAAGTTCAACATAATCTTCAAAACCTTCATCAGTAACAAAAAAGCTAAGTATGTTTGACAAATATTCAATTCCCCCGACTTCTTTTAATTTGTTTGATGATTCCAGTTTGTCAATTAGATTTGTAAGAGTTATATTTTTACTATCAGTTGATAAATCATTAATAGCATTAAATACTAAACTATGTTCATGAATAAAGAAATCTTCTTTTTGTAATTGACTCATAATTTCAAAACAAGCTTTTGGAGAGTGCATCGCTATAGCTAAAACAGTCTTTTCTGCATCAATCAAAGCAATGTTACTACCTTTTTTGTTACTTTCAATCATCTAATTTTTACCTTCTATTTCAACCTTTAATGTTGCAATTCTATCCTTTGCCAATTTTATTTTTAAATAATATAATCCAACTTTATTTAAAACTTCATGTTTCTCGAACTTTTTTTTATCTATGTCTAAATTATAACTTTTACTTAAAACATCAACTATTTGGTTTAAAGAAACAGTCCCAAATGCTTTATTATCATTTAGTTTTAAAGTAAATTTCAATGTTATATCTTTTATATATTCAATAATTTTAGTAATTTTTTCGTTTTCTAATTTTTGATATTCTTGTTCTTTGTTTTTAATTACATTTAAATGACCTAATTCATTTTTTGATGCAACTTTTGCAAGTTTTTTAGGTATTAAATAGTTTTTAGCATAACCATCAGACACCTCAACAACATCATTTTTTTTCCCATAGTTTTTTAAATTTTCTAATAATATAACTTTCATTTAATCACCAAAATTATTATAACAAATAAAAAACACCCTATATTGGGTGTATTTAAATTATTGAACTATAAATGGTAGTAAACCCATTGTTCTAGATCTTTTGATTGCAACTGCAAGCATTCTTTGGTGTTTAGGTGAAGTACCTGTAACCCTTCTTGGTAGGATTTGTCCGTTAATAGATATGAATTTTTTTAATAAATCAACATCTTTATAATCAATATAATCAATTTTGTTTTTTGCAAAAAAGTTAACTTTTTTTCTTCTTACAAATTTTTTTACCATTATTTATTCTCCTTTAATCATCTCATAAAATTGAGTCATCATCTACTTGGTTTTTATCATCTTCTGCAATATCAAAGTTCAATGGTTCATTTGATTGTTGTAAGGAAACATTGCCTTGACTTGTAAAGTTTGAATATCTTTCTTGGTTTTGTGCTACTTCTTGGTTATTACTTGATAAAAACTGAACTCTATTAGCTCTTACAAAGACATTTTGTTGATATTGTCCATTAACATTTTCTTGCCTAACATTTAATGAACCTTCAACAGATAACTGTCCACCTTTTTTGATGAACTTTGCCATGTTCTCCGCAGTTTTTTCTCATGCAAAACAAGGAACAAACTGAGTAAATTGCTTTCCACCATAAAATTCGTTTACAGCAAGTGTAAAAGCAACAAAAGCTCTATTGTCTTTTGAAGTTCTTAATTCTGGGTCTTTTGTTATTCTTCCAATTAAATTTACAGAATTCATTATTTACACCTTCTAAGCTTTTGGTTCTACTTTTTCTACATTAGATTCTTTTGCTTCTTCTTTTGCTTCTTTTTTTTCTACAAAATTATCGTCTTTTTTAAATCTTCTTTCATATGGTCTATTTGGTTTTCTTTCTTCCTTATATTTAGACATATCTGTTTTAGCATACTTAGTTGATTGAATATAATTTTTTTCATTTTCAGTATTTATCACTAAATATCTAACTACATTTTTATCAATTCTTGATATACGTTCAAACTCTGCTATATTTGTTGAATCTGTTTCAACAATTAAAACAATATAATGTCCTTTTTTCTTTTTATTTATTTCATATGCAAAATCCTTTAAACCTCAATTTTCAGATTCTAAGATTTTACCTGAATTAGCAGTTAAAATATCATTTAATTTTTTTTCAACTTGTTTTACATCATCAACATCTTTGTCAACAATGTACATAATTTCATACTTTCTAATCATGTTTCTCCTTTTGGTCTATTGGCCTAAAAAAAGGCAAGGAGTTAATTTTAAATTAACTCGCTTTTTTATTATATATTATTTAATAAAAAAAATAGAATAATTATTCCATTTTTCCACATAATATTAATATTCCCCCAATTAGTCCTGAGAGAATTAATGCTACAACTCCTGGAGCGATATTTGATTTCAATTTACCTTTTAACATTAAACTACAAAGAACTATTGTAGGTATTTGAATAGAGGCATAAATAATAAAAAACACAATAATAACTGTTGAAGCTACAGCTGCAGTTGCACCTGAATAACCGTTTTTGTTTTCTTGTGCACTAGATGCTGCGATTGCAGTTATGCCAAAAGCCAAAGCACATAATATTGAAACAAATATAATTAATCCAGCAAATACAATTGAAACTATAGCCCCGGCTTTAGAAATTCCATCTGGTCTCATAAAAAACTCCTTATAATGTGATTATACCAAATAATTAAAAATATCTTCTTTGAAGGTTATTTTTTTATTCTTTTCATCTCCGTTAATAGTTTTTATTTTTATACCTTTAATTTTTTCAACAGCTTGGATATCATCTAATCAATTTTCATCTAAGCAATTATAAGCATTTTTGATTAGTTCTGTTTTAAAAGACTGAGGAGTTTGAGTTGTAAAATAAATTTCTCTATTCATTGTAGTAATTTTCTTATTTACCATTTTTTTTAAACAGCTAGTTATTGGTAAAGTAGGAACCACTGCATCAAATTTAAGTTGATAGTACATTATTTTTTCCACAAGTTTTTTAGATATGAATGGTCTTGCCCCATCATGAATCATAACATAATTATTTTTAACTAATTTAAGACCTTCCATTACTGATAAGGACCTTGTTTTTCCACCTTTTACATAAGTAATTAGATTTTTATCAATAACATTAAAAACTTCATCATTAGAAACTAAAATGATTTGATCAAACTCATTAATTTTTTTAAAAGCATTTATTGTTTTGTTAATAAGAAAATCACCATCAATTTTTGTTAGTAATTTGTTCTCATCTCCAAATCTTTCTGAACCACCATTTGCAACTATTATTACAGTAAACATAAAACTCCTTATTATAGTATTTTTATTTTATTAGAGTTACAATATTCAATAAATTCGTTTGATCATATTGAAGAGTGTACTTCAGCAATATGTTGTTTCTCTGTAATTGTCATCGTAACTCTATTTACAAATATTCCAGCACTTAATGTAATTGGTAATTTGTTTGCTTTTATTAAAAAGTTATAATTTGTATTATTTTTATAATTTTCTTTTAGTAAAAGGTTTTGTGTTCTTAAAACTTCTCTATCAACTTGGTATGAAGCATACCCTAATGACATTGCTTTTTCACACTCATGATTATAAACATACAATTTTGAGTATGTTTTAAAATTAAAAACGTCTTCTGAAAAGTTATTCATACTTTTGTGGTTGATAATTTTTTCAACATAATCTTTCAAAACAAAGCTACCATTTTCCTTAGCAAATTTATTAATTCTTTCTTTAAAAGTTAATAATGGATATAGTTCACGTAATTTAGTATAAGTAACAAATGTTAAAGTTTTAGAGAAATGTGAGGTTTTTAATATCTTAAATTCACTACTCACTTTTTTATCAACATTGTAAATTAGAGTATAAATATCTATTAATGTTTTATCTAAAAACTTCATATCAATTTCTTTAGAAACAATTTCTATCCCTAACTCTTCATAAATAACAGAACTAGTATTGCTTGCTTTTGTATCTCTATCAATTGTTGTAAATTTTGATATAATTCCTTTTTTTAATTCCAAGTGTTCAATTTTTGAAATAATTTTTCTTCTTCATTTATTATTTGATAACATTATTTCACCAAAGTCTTTGAATTCAGTTATATCAAAATCTATTGGTCTTTTAGTTTGTTGGAAATCATCATTTAATCATTCTTTTTTATCTGTTACTATTGTGCTATCAACTGCAATTAGCTTAAATTTTGAACGAACATCAAAAAACAAGCTATCTTTTATTAACTCAATAGCTTTTAATGTTTCTTTAAAATTTAATTTTGAGACATACCCAAGAACAATTCCATATTTCATTAATTACCTCTAGGTCTTAATTGTGGGAATAATAAAACATCTTTTATAGAGTCAGAATTAGTTAGCAACATAACAAGCCTATCAATTCCAATTCCAATTCCGGCAGTTGGAGGCATTCCATACTCCAGTGCTTCAATAAAATCAATATCTAATTCTGATGCCTCTTCATCACCAGCCTCTGCTTGTTTTATTTGATCTAAGAATCTTTCATATTGATCAATAGGATTATTTAGTTCAGCAAAAGCATTAGCATATTCTCTTTTATTTATAAATAATTCAAATCTATCTGTAAACCTATTGTCATCTTTATTAAGTTTAGACAAAGGTGAAATTTCCTTAGGGTGGCCAATTATAAAAGTCGGTTCAATTATTTTGTCTTCTACATAGTGTTCGAAGAATAGGTTTATTATATGACCTACAGAGAAATGATACTTTTCGTATTTTAATTTATGAGTATCAGCCAATTTTTTTGCTTCATCATATGTCATTTTTTTTCAAAAATCAACGCCACAAACTTCTTTAATAGCATCTACCATGTGTCATCTTTTGAAAGGCTTAGAAAAGTCAAAATCAATACCTGCGTAGTTAACTTTTGTAGTACCATTTACTTTTAATGCACAAGTTCTAAAAATCTCTTCACAAATATTCATTAAAAAATTTAATTCTTTATATGCAACATATATTTCAATTGAAGTAAACTCAGGATTGTGACGAGTACTCATACCCTCATTTCTAAACAATCTTCCGATTTCATAGACACCCTCAAATCCACCAACTATACATCTTTTTAAATGCAGTTCTGTTGCTATTCTTAAATAAAAGTTAGTATCTAAAGCATTATAATGAGTAACAAATGGTTTTGCATCTCCTCCAGCTTTTATAAGATGAAGAATTGGTGTTTCAACTTCCATATAACCTTTTTCATCCAAAACAGATTGAATAGTTCTAATAACTTTGCTTCTTTTTTTAAAAACTTCTTTAGTTTCTGGGTTAACTATTAAATCAACATATCTTCTTCTATATTTTTCTTCTATATCAGTTATACCTGCATATTTATCTGGTAAAGGTTTTAAAGCTTTAGTTAAAAGTGTATATTCCTTTACTCTTATAGTTAGTTCTCCATGGTCTGTTTTCATCATTATTCCTTTTACACCAATGATATCACCTAGGTCTAAATCCTTAAAGTGAATAAAATTTTCTTCACCTATTTCATCTTCTCTTACATAAAGTTGTATTAAAGCGTCCTGATCTTGAATGTTAGCAAATATAGCTTTTTTACCGGCTTCTCTAAATAATCTAATTCTACCTGCAGTGCTTATTATATTACCAGCACTTATTTTTACAAGATCTTCTTTAGAAAAATTATCAAATTCCTCAATTATGTTTAATATCATGTGGGTTCTATCATAATTATTTTCAACATAAGGGTCTTTGCCAGAATTGATTAAACTCTCTAATTTTTTTCTTCTTACTAACTCCTGTTCACTAAAATTTCTATCAAAATTGTTTTTCATTTTTTTAACCTCTCAAATTAATATAAATTTAATACATTAACTAAATCTTCATAAGTATTTATATAAACTGCCTTTTCTTGCATTGATTTATAATTAGGGCTTTTAATATAAGATTTAATGTATCAAACTAATTGTTTTCTCATCTCACGCATTGCTTTTTCTTCATTAATTTCTTCTATTAATAATTTTGCATGCCTTATAATTGTTTCTTTCCATTCATTTAAATCTGGTTTATCCAAAAAATTATTTGTTTTTAAGTAATAATCTATTTCTTTAAATATTCATGGGTTGCCTTGTGCTGCCCTTGAAATCATTATCGCATCGCAATTAGTTTCTTTAAACATTTTTTTTGCTGAAGGTCCATCTACAACATCACCATTACCAATTATTGGAATATTTACATTTTCTTTAACTTTCTTTATTCAACTTCAGTCGGCATTACCTTTATAGAATTGGTTTCTTGTCCTTCCATGAACAGCAATTGCACTAGCACCATTTAATTCTGCAATTTTAGCAAGTTCAACTACATTTTTATTTTCTTCATCTCAACCTATTCTCATCTTAACTGTAACAGGTTTATTTGTATTTTGAACAACTGCTTTTATAACTTCTCCGACTCTTTCGGGATAATTAAGAAGGTTTGCTCCAGCTTGGCTTCTTAATGCAACTTTGGGAGCTGGACAACCCATATTAATGTCTATAATATCGCAATCCGAATATAAATCTACAATTTTAGTTCCTTCAACGAATGAATTTACATCATAACCAAATATTTGTAATGAAGTAGGTTTTTCAATCTTAGAAACATATATCATATCTTTTGTTTTTTTATTATTATGAATAAGCCCTTCCATGCTCACCATTTCTGCATAAACTAAAGAAGCTCCTTTTTCACGACATATGGTTCTAAATGCACTATTAGTAGTTCCTGCCATAGGGCCAAGAAAGAGTTTTCCATTTATCTCAATATTTTTAATTTTCATTAACCTATTAAAGAACCATTCAAATACATAAAGTTATTTATTTCAGTAAATTTTAAATATATTCTTGAATAGTGCTTGCCAAAAAACTCTTGTAAATGGTTTGCAACAACCTCTTGTTTAAGCGGTCTACCTAATCATTCAACTGTAACATAAAGAACATTAAAGTCTCTCTCATTAGTAATAAGGTTTATAGGTTCAAACATAAATACAAAATTTTCTACTTTTGCATTAACTAATAATGCTAATTCTCCTATTTTATTATGATATTCTTTTACTTTATCAAGGTTTTCTCCTCTAAATGTAAATATTGGCATAATTACCTCCGTCTCTTATTTTTATTATATACTTATTTATTAAGCAAATAAAAAAGTACTTAAAAGTACTATTTTATGATCAATCAATATCTGTTGGTTTTTTTGGATTCATGTTTTGTTTAATATTATCTATTAAACCATTTTTAACATGTATTACTGTATCTCCTATTTCACTAATATTTGGATTATGTGTAACAATTATTACAGTAGTTCTATACTTATTTTTTATATCAACAAGTATTTCCAAAACTCTTCTACCCATTTCTTCATCAAGAGCTCCTGTTGGTTCATCACCAAATAGAATTTCAGGATTTTTTGCAAGTGCTCTTGCAATAGAAACCCTTTGTTGTTGACCACCAGACATCTGATGGGGGTATTTATTCATTTGATCTTCCATTCCAATAGTCTTAAATATGTCAACCAAAGACATTTTATTATCTTTTCTTTTACTTAGATTTTCTCCAACCTCAGCATTTTCCTTAGCAGTTAAATTAGAAAGTAAATTATATTGTTGAAAAATAAATCCTACATTCTCACGTCTAAATTTTGTTAAATGTGAATCCTTAAGAAGTGATAAATTACTTCCTAATACAAAAACATCACCCTCAGAAGTTTTGTCAAGCCCTGAGATTGTGTTTAATAGTGTTGTTTTACCTGAACCAGAGGGTCCTAATATTACAATGAACTTTCCTTTTTCAATTTTAAGATCTACACCTCTTAAAACTGGTGTTAATACATCACCTGTTTGGTATCATTTTTTAACATTATAAAGTTCAATAACATACTTATTAGTATCTGGTTTATTACCAGTTGTAGAAATAATATTTCCTGTTAATATTCTTTTAGAATATTTAGATGTTGTTTGTTTTTGAAATTTTACTTTTTGCTTAAGTTCTTTAAATTCATCGTTTTCATTAAAAACAGGTTTTTCAACTATCGTAAATTCTCTAACATTTTCGTTCATATTAATCTCCCTTATTATAAAAGTACACTAACTAAATTTTAACACACTATTCAATTAATTTTTCAACTTCCTTAGGTGATATGTTATATTGTTTAGTGCAAAAATCACACACTACTTCAATTACTTCACCATCCCTAATTGCTTTCTCAAGTTCTTCCTTATCTAATAGTTTTATAGAAGAGAGAACTTTCTCTAGTGAACAACTACATTGAAACTTAATTTCTTTACTTTCCAAAATTTTTGCGTCTTCTGCGATATCTTTAATTAAAGCATCGTAATTTGTTGACTTTTCAAGAGTATCTAAAAGATGGCTCAATGTTCCTAATTTTTCTTCTATGAAATCAATATCTTCATTTTTAAAATTTGGTAACATTTGAATCATAATCCCGCAGGCTTTTTTAAGGTTATTGTCCTCAAAAATAACGCTTGAAGTTATCAAAGAATTAATTTGATCACTTTTTTGTAAATAATACATAAAGTCTAGATTTATTTCTCCTGAAACTATTTCCACTCGTGATGTGTAAGGTTCAACTAAATTTTTTTCATATCTTGAAACTTGTAAAAAGCCATTTTTACCAACTGATTGAGAAAGTAGACTGTCTTTACTTTCTTGAATTTTTGTCAAGTCAACTGTTTTGTTCTGAACATAACCTCTAAATTTATTATTGTCAAACTCGGCTATTATTGAGCCTAAATAACCCATTCCATTAATATTTGTAACTACTTTTGAGCCATCTTTTATTGATAAACTTATTAAACTTGTGTTTATAATTGTTTTACCTATAGCCTCGGTTGCAACCTTATCTAGTTTTTGCAAACTTGATATTTCTTTTAAACCCTCTGTTATATCTACTATAGATATTTTTACACTTCTATTGTTGCTTATAGCTCTTATTTGTAAATCCATTATTTAAATTCCTTTCTTTAAAAAAAATAGCAGATTAATGCTATTTTTTTTCATCCTCATCTGGTTCGAACTCTAAAATTTCACCAGCATTTTTTTTCTTTTCTTCTTTTTCCATACGTTCTTTTTCAAGAATTACTTCGTTTGGAAGTTTATTGTACTTATTAATATATTCAATTTGTTCTGCAGTTATTGTTTCTAATACACGTAATGATTCTGCAATTAGTTCTAAAGTTTCTAAATTCTTACTGATTATATCGTGTGCAATTTTATAGCAATTATCTAATATAGTATTAATTTCTATATCAATTTTATATGCTACTTCATCAGAATATACCCCTTTGGTTTGACCATATGATTCTTCTTGCATAGTAAGGTATTTTGTAAGACCAAGTGAAGACATTCCGAATTGAGTAACCATTCTTCTTGCAATATTAGTAGCTTTATCTAGATCATCATGTGCTCCAGTTGTAATCTTATCTTTACCGAACATAATTTCTTCAGCAGCCCTACCACCAAGATATCCTGCTATTGAGGCAAAAAGATCTTCTTTAGATGAGAAGTTAGATTCATCCTTAGGAGTCATTATTGTGTAACCTCCAGCATTACCTCTAGGAATAATTGTCACTTTTTGTACTTTTGAAGCAGAGTCTAATTTTAAACCTATTAATGCATGACCAGCCTCGTGATATGAAACTACTTTTTTATCTTGTATAGTCATTGCTCTTGATTTTTTAGCCGGACCTCCGACAACTCTATCAATAGCTTCATCAATGTCACTTAAAGTTATCATCTTTCTTTTATTACGGACAACTAAAATTGCTGCTTCATTAAGAACATTTTCTAACTGTGCCCCTGAAAAACCTGGTGTTCTTTCAGCTACACGTTTTCAATCAATTTCTGGTGAAACAGATTTGTTTCTTGCATGGAGTTTTAGTATAGCTTCTCTTTCACGAATATCTGGAAGTGAAATTTGTATAATTCTATCAAAACGCCCAGGTCTTAATAAAGCTGGATCTAAAACATCAACTCTATTTGTTGCAGCCATTACTATGACACCTGAGTTTGAACCAAAACCATCCATTTCAACAAGTAATTGGTTTAGAGTTTGTTCATTTGTAGCAGAACCCATTGCTGTATTTCTTTTTCTACCGACAGCATCAATCTCATCAATGAATATGATGCATGGTGCAGCTTTTTTGGCATCACCAAACAAGTCCCTAACCCTGCTTGCTCCTAAACCTACAAACATTTCTTCGAATTCTGAACCTGCCATTGTAAAAAATGCAACATTTGCCTCTCCGGCAACTGCTTTTGCTAATAATGTTTTACCAGTTCCTGGTGGACCTTCCATAAGAACACCTTTTGGTACCCTAGCACCCATCATTGCATATTTATTTGGGTTTCTTAAGTAATCTACTAATTCTACTAACTCAGTTTTTTCTTCATTTATACCTGCTACATCAGAAAACTTAACATCTGATTTAATTTGTCTTGGTCTTGATGATTTTCCTCCAAGGATTCCACCGCCCATTCCACCTTTAGACATAGCACTAAAGATTCAAACATAGACACCAACCATAATTAAAACTGGTAATAATGACTGTGCTAATGTTCAGATTGGTGAAGTTATTTCTTGGTTTGTTACAATCTGACTAACAATGTCTCTAAACATAGGATTATTTAGCAAATAATCATATTGTTGGTTGTTTATACCTACAACAAATCTATGAGGTGAGCCATTTTTTTCATACACCCCAGAAATAACATGAACACCGTTATAAATTTTTTCTTCTAGAGAACTTGTCACAATTTTATTTTGACTAAGTAAGTCTTGGAATTGCTGATATGATAGTTTCTCAGCTGAACCTGCTATAAAACTGTATATTGCAAATCCAAGAACAACCAAAAGAAGTAATGTAATAATAATAATTCATAAAGTTTTTTTATTTTTCATTAAACTCCGCTCGCTTTTTCTAAATCTATTTTATTCTAACATATTTTATTTAAAATAACTTTGTCTACAGGATCAAACACTAATATAGTTTTAAATCTTTTTAAATAACTAAATTTTTTATTCATATAAAAGTCTTTTAATCTTTTTTTATTATAATATAATTTTGATTGTCATTTAACCCAATTGTTAGTGTATATTAAATTAGTTTTTTCATTTTGTGTTCACTCAAACCCTTGAGGTTTAGAAAAGGACTCAAAAACTTCAACCGTAGAGTTTTTAACTATATATACTCTGTTATAATCTTTGATTATATTAAAAGAGTTAATGCTTATATTTATGTAACTCTTATCAGAAGACAATTGTCTAATTATTTCTTTTAATCTTGCTTTTTTAGATTTTAATATTTCTGTGACTCTATAATTTTCTTCAACATATTTAAAAAAATATCTCAGGTTAAAATCATTATCTTTAGTAAAAGTGTTTAAGTCAAAATACTTTTTTTGTTTTGGCAATAATTTTAATATTGTTTTATTATATTTATCTACTTCCTTATTTTCTATATATATCAATTTTTCATAATACTTAAAACTGCTTTCAGATAAATTTTTGCGTATTTTATTTCTAGAATATTTTGTATCATAATTAGTTGTATCAATTGCATAGAGCAAATTAAATTTATTCATTTTTTTAATAATAGTAGATTTTTTTAAATTTAATATTGGTCTTAAAATTAGGCAATTGTTTATATGGGTTTTATTTTTTATACCATAAAATTTAACCATTTTGTTTTTTTGAGTTTGTAATAAATATGTTTCTATATGATCATTTTTATTATGCCCCGTTAAAATTGCATCAGCTTCTTCTTTTATTAATATTTCTTTTAAAAAACTATACCTTTCGTTTCTAGCTCAAGATTCAAAATTTTTATTTTTTGTTTCATAATATATATTTTTTACATAAAATAAAATATTGTTTTTTTTACAATAATCTTCAACAAGTAACTGGTCATGAATTGAATCAACTCTATAATTATGATTAACGTGACATACTACTAAGTTTTTAAAATTTTTTTTGACGAGATTATGTAAAAGATACATACTGTCTGGTCCGCCAGAAACAGCAACTATGTACTTTTTATTTTTTTTTAATTTCATATTAATCCTTGAAATATTTCTTAACTTCATCTGTATAGGTGCCATCTTCATTATGAACATAGAGTGGTTGCATTATTGTGCAACCTTGTTTGTTTGAAAGCTTTGCTTCCACAAGAAATTTATCACTTTTTAAACTACTTTTCTTTGAGTATATAAATCTTACTTTTTTTGCCACGAAACCTTTATCACATAATTTAGTTATAACTTCATCAAATCTATCTGTCAAATGTATCATATATAATTTTCCTTCATTATTTAATAAAATTCTTGAACTTTTAATTAACTGATCAAGTGTTAATTTTAACTCATGCCTTGCAATTGATATTTCTTGAGATTCTTTAAATTTTGAACCTTTACTAACTTTAAAAAAAGGAGGGTTACAAATTACAACATCAAACATATTATTTTTATCTATACAAAATTGGTTTATATCTTCATTATAAACAACTATTTGATTTTGTTTATTATTAAGCATAACATTCTCATTTGCTATATCACTCGAGCTTTTTTGTAATTCCACAGCAGTTATTTTAGAAGATGTGTATCTTGACAATATTAAAGGGATAACACAGTTATTAGTACCTACGTCGATTAATCTCTTGGTTTTACTATTTAATACAACAAATCTTGCAAGGAGAACAGAATCTAAGCAAAAATTAAAATGATTGCTTTCTTGATATATATATAAGTCTTTATAACAAAGTAAATTATTTTTAAGCTTCATTTATCTCCTTAATAAAAATATTAAATAAATATTCAATCTCTAAGATGTAATAATTTGAAATGCTTATGTTATTAATTGAATCTAAAATTTTTTCTGCTAATAAACTATTTTTAAGTATAAATATTTTAAAGTTATAATTTAATCTTTCAATAACTTCTTTTTTTTCAACATTCTTAAGATCAGTGAAATATTTTAATAACTTTAATTCGTTTTTTTCATTATAACAATCCCATAAATTATCATTAAGTTTAATATTAACATCTTCTGTGATGTTGAACAGCAAACACCTTGATTTAATAGTTGGTAAAATTTTTGAAATATCATTTGACAAGATTAAACAAAAAGTGTTTTTAGTGGGTTCTTCAAGGAATTTTAGAAGTGTGTTAGCAGCGTTTTCTTTTAAACTTTCACCATTTCTTAAAACATAAAGTTTTTTTTCAGAAAAGTTGAATGATGAGTGTGAAAATCTATTAATAACTTTTAGGATTTCTTCTTTTTTTATGTTTGAATTTAATCCATCTATAGTTGCAATATTGAAATTACTTTGATAACTGTTTTTTATGCAATAATCACAATTATCATATTCGATGTTGTTATTTAAACAAAATAAGACTCTTACAAAATCATTTTTACAAGAATCTAAAATAGTTTGATTATTTGAAAGAACTATTATTGCATGATGTAGTTGTTTTTTTTTCATTGAAAGTGAACAACTAAGTAGAAAATCATTTTTAGTCATTTTTAGATAGTCTTTCATTTAAAGCATCGTTAATAAGAAAATCTACTTGTTGCAAAACTTCATTTATTGGTTTTCTTGAATTAACCACTTTTATACGGTCAGTATTTTCTGAAATTAAGATTTGATAACCTTCGTATACTGCTTCATGGAATACTGAATCTTCACTTTCTAATCTGTCTGGTTTTCTTTTTCTTTTTAACAGCCTTATATGAGCTTCTTTTGGTGTTATATCAAAAAAAATAGTTAAATCCGGTTTTGTAGAACCTAACACAATATTTTGAACTTCATCTATTTCTGCCATTCCAACATTTCTTGCATAACCTTGATATGCAGAAGTTGAATCCATAAAACGATCACATATAACAATGGTTCCAGCCTTTAATGCAGGTATAACAACTTTATCTAAATGTTGCTTTCTAGCAGCTATGTATAAAAGTGTTTCTGTTCAAGGTGTTATAATATTTTTTTTATCAAGAATCATTTGTCTAATATCTTCTGCGAAGGTCTCTCCTCCAGGTTCTCTAGTAAGTAAAACTTTAAAACCTTTTTGTGATAAGTTATCTTTTATCATTTTAGATATAGTTGTTTTTCCAGAACCATCAATTCCTTCAAGTGAAATAAAAAGCATATGAACCACCTTTTTTTATTTTTTTATTATTTTTCTATTTTCGATTGCATTTGTAAGGGTTTCATCATCTAAATAATCTAATGAACCTCCAAATGGAATACCTCTTGCTAATCTAGTTATCTTTTTACACTCATTCTTTAAACTATTTAATATATAATTTGCAGTAACTTCACCATTAAAAGTAAGATTAGTGGCTATTATCACTTCTGTTTCTTTACTTATTCTAGCAAATAAATTTGGTAAGTGTATTGATTCTGGTAATATATTTTTATTTAGATTTATTTCACCATTAAGGACATGTATTAAACCTTTATAATTACTTTTAAAGACTTTTTTTGCTTCTTTTTTTGATGTTACTACACAAATAAGATTTTTATCTCTTGTTTTATTGTCACAAAAATCACAGATATTTTTAAATTTATAATAATTACATACCTCACATGATTTATAATTTTTCTCTATATAATCTAAAGTTTCTTTCAAAAGAGTTAATTTATTATCATTTTCAATTAAGTCAAAAATTATTTTTTCACTTGTTTTTTCTGTAATTCCTTCTATTTTCTTAAGTCTTTCTACTAAATCCTTCATCCTATTTTTCAACCTCTATATCAAAGTCATTAAAGTGTTCTTTTACATCATTTAAAAATTTATCTTCCTTATCATCAGAAAGTTTTGTTTTTTTGTATGAAAAACTATTGTAGTCTTGCTTAATATATGTTGGTAACTTGTTTTGATTTTTTAGATCCATAAACTCAGTTTTTATATGTATTCATTGTTCTTTAGTAATTGGGATTAAAAATTGTATTTCAAAAAAATTAAAAATCTTGTCTCTTATTTCATTTATTTCTAATTTATTAATAATTCAATTTGTTAATGTTATATTATCTAAAACAAATATTGCACACTCATTGCTTGAAGCTACTACTTTTGAAGAATACAAAGGTATCAAAATGTTTGATAAATCATTTTCTAAATCTAATAGACTAAAAAAATCATTTAATTTATTTTCTATTAATAGTCTTTTTTCTTTATTTGCATTTATTAATTCATTTATAACTTTCGAGTTGTCGAAATAAACATTGATATCATTATTAATATTATTTCTTAATAGTTCTTTTAATTGATAATCTTTTTTGTCATCGTCAAGTGACAATATAGTTTTATTATTGAATACATTCTCACTTACATGAGCGTTGCTCTTATCTGTCTCTTTAATATTTTGTTTTTTATTTTGTTCTACTAATGTTTTATCATTTAAATCTTTTTTTTCATATTGTAATGGACTGGCCTCACTATTAACACTTATAAGTTTATTAAAATGAAATTTAGTTATTTGTAGTAAGATTATTTGAACACCTATGCTTGTATTTTTTGTTTTTACATAAGCTTCTGTTAATAAATCTGTTAATTGTATTATTGAGCTAGTATGAAAACTCAAAAAGTTTTTTGCTTCTTCTTCTTCTAACACTTTTAAATAAAGCTTATTGTTACATATTTTATACTCTATAATTTCTTTTAAAATTTCTAATAAACCTAATAAGAATATTGAAAAGTCTATTCCTTTCTTATCAAAGTCATTAATCATTGTAATAACATAGTCTATATTTTTTTTAAATACATTTATTAACAAATTAATTTTTTCTAGTTTAGAAGAGACATAAAATAATTTTTTTAATTTATCAATTGTAATAACATTCTCAGAAACTGTCATACATTGTTCTAAATAATTTAAAGCATCTCTTAAAGATCCATCACTTATATAAAAAATTTCGTTGGCCACTTCCTCATTTAATGTATATCCTTCAAGAGTAGAAACTTCTATAAGTTTTTTTTTCATATCATAAAGATTTAGTTTATTGAAATTATATACATGACATCTTGATATTATTGTTGGAGGTATTTTATTTTGTTCAGTGGTTGCCAATATGAATATTACGTGTTTAGGAGGTTCTTCTAAAGTTTTTAATAAAGCATTAAAAGCAGAGTTAGAAAGCATATGAACTTCATCGATTATATATACTTTATATTTTGATAAAGCTGGTAAAGTTGTAATATTCGCCTTAATACTTCTTATTTCATCAATCCCGTTATTAGAAGCTGCATCAATTTCAAAAAAATCCGGATGTGATTCTCTGTTAAACTCATTACAACTATTACAATTATTACAAGGATCAATATCATTAATAGGTTTTTTACATTGAATCACTTTAGCAAAAATTCTTGCTAAGGATGTTTTTCCTGTACCTCTTTGACCAGCAAAAATCATAGCATGTGTTATTGATCTTTTTTTTAGTTGACTTTCAAGAATATCCTTTACAGTGTCATGACCAACTAAATCATTAAAGTTGCTAGGTCTGTATCTTCTATATAATGTTTTTTTATTATCCATTTTTAACCCCTTAATTCTTTAAAAAAGTTTTTTAACTCTTTTTTAAACAACTCTTCTTGACTTATATTATATACTTTATTAAATTTTATGTTTGACTTAATTAATGAATAGTCTACCTTCTCATTTTCAAGTCAATAATAAACGTTCTTAATATTAGTTTGTTCTAAAGTTGCAATGCACATTATGCAAGGTTTTAAATTAACATATAATGTAAATTCAGACAAATTTTTTTTCTTTGTTTTTTTGAATGCCTTATCTATCACTAGTATTTCTGCATGGTTATTAAATTTATATTTTTTTTGTCTAGTATTATAACTTTTAAATAATATTTTGTCTTCTTTAATTAAAATTGAAGCTACTGGAACATCTTTTGTTTTTTTACATTTTTTAATTAATTTATATAAAGTATTAAAAAAAATATTCTCTTGCATAAAAAAACCTCTAAAAAAAGTAAAAAAAAGTCAATGTACAAGGCACTAGATTCTTATGGCTGCTACCTTCCGGTCCTGACCAAGTTCGAACGTCACCCTTACAATGACAAATATATATTATCATAATTTTATAGAATTACATTATATTTTTTAAATATTGTTTCACGTGAAACATTTTTAAAATGTTTCACGTGAAACAATTTATTTATTAAACTTTATTGAAACTGATGAAACGTGTTCTGAATCTATTATGTCAAAACCAATTACACCAGTGCTTTTTCTAGATTGTAAGTTTATATCACTAGCTAAAAGTTTAATTGTTTTACCATCTGAAGAAATCATTATAATTTCATCTGTTTCTCTTATTGAAAATATGTATTTTAAATTTCCAGTTTTTTCATTTAATTTCATTCCTAAAATACCTTTTGATCCTCTACCCAAAAGATTTATTTCTTCGATTAAAGTTTTTTTCAAAATACCTGAATCAGAAATAGTTACTATCATTGTATTTTTTGTTGTTGAACATGCAGAAACCACTTTATCATCATTATCTAATTTTATTGCTATAACTCCTCTTGATCCTCTAGACATTGTTCTGAAGTTATCTTCTGATGACCTTAAAATTTTACCTTTTAAAGAAGCAATTAGTAAATTTTCATTTCCTTTTGTTGAAACTACTGATACTAATTTATCTTTATCATCTAGTATGATAACTAGCTTACCAATATTATTTATTTTTTCAAACTCTTTAATTGAAAGTCTTTTAGCAATACCTTTTTCAGTTAGTAAGAATAAGTTTTCACTCTTGTTGTGTTTATAACACAGTACTGAAGTTACTTTTTCTGATTGACTTATACCTATATAATTTACTAATGGAATACCTCTTGAGTTTTTAGAAGATATTGGAATTTTATAACCTTTAATTTTATAAACTTTACCTATATTAGTAAAAAACAAAATTTCATCTTTTGTTTTACCGATTGTAGATATAATAATTTCATCTTCACTTATTGGATTCAATAGAGTTCCTTTACCGCCTCTTTTTTGGGTTTTTATCTCTTCTAATTTAATTCTTCTTATGTACCCATCTTTTGTTAAAGTTAATAAAAATTGATCATCTTGAATTAATTCTTCTTCTTCTATTTGAGTATCTTCTTCTTCAATGATTTCTGTTCTTCTTGCATCGCCGAATTTATTTTTTATATCTACTAATTGCTCTATAAGTATTTTTTCTTGTATTTCTTTAGAATCTATAATTGTAATTAAATAATTAATTCTTTTTATAATTTCTTCAATTTCATTTACTATTTTTTCATGTTCTAAAGACACAAGTCTTTGAAGTCTCATATCTAAAATTGCTTTTATTTGTCTTTCATCAAATCCAAATCTAGAAGTAAGATTAATACTTGCCTCTGAAGTGGTTTTTGATTCTTTTATTATTTTAATAACTTCTTCAATATTATCAATTGTAATTTTTAGTGCATTAAGAATATGCAATTTTTCATCTAACTTGTTTTTTTCATAGATACTTCTTTTAACAATCATAGACACCTGATGGTTAATATACAACTTAATTAGATCTCTAATATTTAAAACTTCAGGCTTACCATTATTTAAAGCAAGCATATTTATTGGAAAGTTGTACTGTAAATTAGTATACTTATATAATTTTTTTATTATCAATTGAACATTTGCATTTTTATTTAATTCTACAACTATTCTTATCCCTTGATAATTTGATTCATCTCTAATATCACTTATTCCAATAATTATTTTATTTTTATATAGTTCAGCTATTTTCTCAACTATTCTCAATTTATTAGTTTGATAAGGTATTTCAGTAATTATAATTCTTGATTTTTTTTCTGTTTGCTCTGTTAATATTTTTGCTCTAAGTGTTACACTACCTTTACCGGTTTTGTAACCTTCTATCATGCTTTTTCCGTTTGTCATTAATGCACCCATTGGAAAATCAGGACCTTTAATAAATGTAAGGATTTTTTCTATGGTTATTTTATCATCTTTGATTGTTTCAACAATTGCATTAACAACTTCAGTTAAGTTGTGAGGTGGAATATTAGTTGCCATACCAACAGCTATACCTGTTGCACCATTTACTAATAGATTAGGGAAATAACCAGTTAAATAAACTGGTTCTTTCTCAATTGCATCATAATTATCAACAAAAGGAACGGTTTCCATATCAATATCTTTTAATAATAATGAGGAGATCTTTGCAAGCCTTGCTTCAGTGTAACGCATAGCTGCTGCACCATCACCATCAATTGAACCAAAGTTACCATGTCCTTCAACTAAAGGATATCTATATGAGAAATCTTGAGCCATTCTAACCATAGCTTCGTAAACTGATGAATCACCATGAGGGTGATATTTACCTATAACTTCCCCAACAATACGTGCTGATTTTTTATGAGGAGTATCTGAAAAAATTTTAAGTTCATTCATTGCATAAACAATTCTTCTTTGAACTGGTTTAAGACCATCTCTTAAATCAGGAAGCGCTCTACTTACAATAACACTCATTGAGTATTCTAAAAAGTCTCTTTCAACTTCTGTTTTTATGTCAACCTCTAATATTTTGCTATTAGTGTTATTTATATTTTTCATAAAATACCTCTTCTAGATATCGATATTTTTAACAAACTTTGCATTTTCTATAATAAATTTTCTTCTTTCTTCGGCATTATCTCCCATAAGATTAGAGAAAACTTCATTTGCTAAAAATGCATCTTCAGCAGTAACTTTTAACATTGTTCTGCTTAAAGGGTCCATTGTTGTTTCTCAAAGTTGCATTGGATCCATTTCTCCAAGACCTTTATATCTTTGAATATTAAATTTCACTCCGTTATAAATTTCTTTTTTTAAATCTTCTAATTCACTGTCACTATAAGCATAGTTAACATTTTTATTATTTCAAATTTTATATAATGGTGGTTGAGCAATATAAATATTTCCATTTAAAATTAGTTCTTTCATATATCTATAAAAGAAAGTTAATAAAAGGACTTTTATATGAGAACCATCTACATCAGCATCAGTCATGATTATTATTTTACCATATCTAAGTTTTTTAATATCTAAATCTTTTTTAACATCTGTACCAACAGCTGCTATTATAGATTGTATTTCAGTGTTTTCAAAAACCCTGCTTTGTTTAACTTTTTCAACATTTAAAACTTTTCCTTTTAAAGCAAGAATAGCTTGGTTTTTTCTGTTTCTTCCTAATTTTGCACTACCACCAGCTGAATCACCTTCGACCAAGTATAATTCAGATTCTTCGACGTTTTTTGATTCACAGTCAGCAAGTTTCCCAGGTAAAGAGAAACCTGTTAAGACTGATTTTCTTTTTGTGTCTTCTCTTGCTTTTTGAGCTGCTTTCCTTGCTTTTTGTGATAATGTGATTTTGTCGATGATTTTTTTTGCATCATCAGGATTTTTTAATAAGTATTCCTTGAAGTTTTCAAGAACAACAGTATAAACACTTTCCTTAGCATCATTGTTAGATAATTTTGCTTTTGTTTGACCTTCATACAAAGGATCTCTATGTCTAATAGAAACAACTGCAACAATTCCTTCTTTTAAATCATCTCAAATAAACTTTAGGTTGTTAGATTGCTTCAAATTATCAATATATAAGTGTATTGCTTTTAATAATGAAGTTTTAAATCCTTCTTCATGAGAACCACCTTCAGAAGTAAAAATATTATTGCAAAAAGAGAATAAATTATCATCATAGTTTTCGTTATATTGTACTGCTACTTCAACTTCAATTTCATTATCAGTTTTGTTAACATAAAAAATTTTGTTATTAACTTTTTCTTTACCACTATTAATTTCTTTTACATAATCCTTGATACCGTCATAAAATAAAAACGATACTTCTTTATCAGTTTTTTGATCATATAAATTAAGTTTTAGACCTTTATTAAGAAAAGCTAGTTGTTTAATTTTATTTTTTATAACATCAAAGTCAAAGTCAGTAGTTTCTTTAAAAATAGTTTCATCTGGTTTAAAACAGATTATTGTTCCATTACCATCTGTTTTACCAATTGTTTCAATTTCAGTTGCATCTTTACCACCATTAGAAAACTTTTGCTTAAATATTTCACCATTCCTCATTACATAAGCAATTACATAATGTGATAATGCATTAACAACTGAAGCACCTACTCCGTGTAATCCACCAGATACTTTATAGGTACTTTCATCAAATTTACCTCCAGCATGTAAAACTGTGAAGATGGTTTCTAAAGTTGTTTTGTTAGTTTTTGGATGGATATCAATTGGTATTCCTCTTCCATTATCCTTAACAATAATTTCATTATTAGTTGTAATTACAATAGTAATTTCATTACAATAACCAGCAAGAGCTTCATCAACAGAATTATCAATTATTTCTCAAACAAGATGATGTAATCCATTTTTATTTGTATTTCCAATATACATTCCCGGTCTTTTTCTAACCGCTTCTAAACCTTCTAAAATTTGGATTTGATCTGCATTATAATTATTATTCATAAATAACCTTTTTTCTACCTAATAATTATAACATTTAAAGCATATTATGTATAAAGCATGTCATTAATGATTAACTTGTAAACATTGGTAATATTATTTGACTTAAACTATCATCTTCAGCAGAAGAAATCACTATTGGTTTTTTAGAATCTATAAGGTTGATTTCAAGAGTTTTGGTTTCAAAAGTTTTTAAAGAATCAATTAAATATTTAGAATTAAAAGAAATGCTTTGGCTATCAATACCTTTAAGTTCAAATTCTTCAAATGTTTCTTCAAAACTACCTACTTGATGAATACTTGATTTAATGATTATTTTTTCATCTTCAAGAATCATATTTACAACAGGTATTGAATTATCATCATTTGGTAAATCAGCCCTTGAAATTAATTTAAAAAACTTTTTATTATCAACAAATATTGTTGTATTAAAATCACTTGGAAATACAGCATTTACATCAGGAAATTGTCCTTCTAAGATTGTAGTTTGAAAAACAGTGTTATTTATAACAATAGAAGTATAACTATCAACTATTACAATTTTACACTCTCCATTATCTGGCAAAAGTTTGATAATTTCCAAAACACTTCTATACGGAATGTTTGTTTCAAACTTATTTTCAATATTAGTAGATCAAAAGTTCAATCTTTTTCTTGAAACCCTATATCCATCAGTACCAGTTATATAAAAAGCCCCGTCTTTCAAAGCAAAATTCAAACCTGATAAAACTATTTTTTGTTTTCATTCGTTAACAGAAATTATTGTTTGATTAAGAGCCTTCTTAAGGTCAAAACAATTTACATTGATTGAGTCACCTTTTTCTCTAAAAGCTAAATTTGGATATTCATTAAAATCTAATATATTTAAAGAAAATTCAAGTTTTTTACCAGATAAAACTGCAACGTTGTTTTCAACACAAGAAATGTTTACAATATCATCATCCATTTTTTTTAAAATATCTAAGAAGTATTTTCCTTTTATCAACATACTACCAACTTGCTTTATATTTAAATTCATTTCATTTAGTCTAACAAGACTTTTTATTGAAACAACAGTATTAGTCGAAGTTAGAGACAAAGAATCTATATTTACATCTATCAATATACCTGTAATAGATGGAGAAGGCGTTTTAATATCTATAATCCGATTACACTTGTTAATTTCTTCAATTAAAGCAATTCTATTTATACTAAAGAACATATTTCCTCCTATTATATAATTATTAAAATTATTATTATTATACTATTAATATGTGGATAACCTTAAAAACCACAGTTTTTTACTGCTATTTTAGAAAAAAGTTTACGATACTATATCCTTTTTTATTTTTTTCAAAGCCGAGCGGAAAAGCTTGTCCTCTTTCAAAAATTTGTTTATTTTATTAAATGCGTTCAGGACTGTTGTGTGGTCTTTTCCACCAAAAGCAAGTCCAATTTCAGAATAATTTTTTTTCAATAGTTCACCAGTTAAATACATTGCCACATGTCTTGCTTTTACAACATTTTGGACCCTTATACTACTGTCTATTGATTTTATATTAACACCATAGTATTGACTGACAACATCTTTTATTTTTTGAACTGTTATTTCTCCACCTGGGGCAAAAGAATAATCTTCAAGAATTTTTGATATGTAATCGACATCTATCAATTCACCAGGTTTATGTTTATTTTGTATAAAATAGAATTCAATTTTGTTTATTATACCCTCTATCTTTCTCACGTCTGTTCCAAAAAAAGACGAGATGTATTTTTTACTTTCGCTAGATAAATTAATGTTTGCTATCTTGCATTTATATTCAATTATGTTAAGTGACGTTTCATTGTCAAGTTTTTCTATTTTTACACTAAGACCTTGAGAAAACCTTGATACCATTCTTTTGTCGAACCCATTAAGCTGTTCCGGGAATTTATCTGATGAAAGGACTATTTGTTTATTATTTTCAACAAATGAATTAAATATATTAAAGAAAATTTCATTAGTTTTACCACTATTTGCCAGAAATTGTATGTCGTCTATTAAGATGACATCTATGTCGTTCATTTTAGTTTTAGTCATTTCAATCTCTTTGAAGCCATCCATTAAAGAGTCCAGGATATTTTTTCTAAAATCTGAAGAAGTAAAGTATTTTATATTTAAGCCAACATTTTCTTTAGAAACCTCATTAGAAATAGCCTTTAGAAGGTGAGTTTTACCAAGACCAGAATCTCCGTATATAAATAAAGGATTCCATTTTGTGCCTAAATTTTCGATTACTGATTTAGCGGCATTAAGCGCGTTTATATTACTAGATCCAGTAATAAAATTTTCAAATGTGTACCCACTTACTAATAATCGTTCTTTTTTTAAAGAAACTATCGATTTTATTTCTTTTTCTTTTTCGAATTCCTCTTTTGTTAAAACTGTTAACTTGATGTCTTTTCCAACATTATCAGAAATGTTGTTTTTTATAGGTTCGGCTAAGTTTTCTAAATATCACTTTGATAGTTCTGATTTAACCACTATAACTTTTTCTTCTTCACATAACTCTTCGAGATTTGCAACTTTAATATATTCATCATAAATATTAGGTTCTACAAGATCGGATGATATTAATCATTCTTTAGTTTTTTTTCAGATTTCTGAGTTTTTCATTGTAAACCTCCTTTATTTTGATAATAAAATTATAATTTATTGTTGATAAATAGTTGTTAATAACTTTATAAAAGAATAAATAAAAGATATTTTTGTGGATAA